>JBILYL010000160.1:0-6152 GCA_044377775.1 Bacteroidia bacterium | reverse complement strand
ACACCGAACAATCCTGCCTTTGTGGAGATATACCGCTCAGTAATTGTCGGGTACCTGAACCCTTGTCCGTAGGACGCACGAATGAAAGTTGCTTTCAAAACCTGTAAACTTGCACCGGCACGATAGATCGGAGCAACAACATTTTGAAAATCATTCATCTTAAAATATTCATATCTGAAACCGGCAGAAATATTTAATATGCTCCAGAATTTTTTGTCAATTTGTAAATAACCGCTCGCATTCGTGATTCGGTTATCAGGCGAACCGCTCGAAATGTATAATTGAGCATGCGAATTAGAAACACTCCCAACCACTCCACCTGTAAATGTAAAATCTAAATTTTTGAATATTCGCTGCAATTGATATTCACCATAATAGAGCGTTCCGGTATTCGATTGATTATTTGTAATAAAATTATCCGTATGAAAAACCCTTGTAACCAAACTGTGACTGATACCATTTCCATTATTGAATTTAATGAACGGATCCAAATTAAATATTTTTTGATTTTCCAGAAAAACGGCACCGGGGTATCCGCGGTACAAGCCAAGCGAATCATCACTCCAGGCCAATACCATGTTTGTTTTGTTCAACATACCATTTCCATTGATACCATAACTTAGTCCTGGAAATTTTTTTGAACGATAACGTAAATTGAAATTTAATCGTCCGCGTACTTCTTGCATATCTTTGTTTGAAAAAGTAGGAATGTCACCGATTACACTTTGAGCGAAAGCCGGCACGGGCTGCTGAGGAGGAGGCGGACCAATATAGCCTTGATCCATGTTAAAATTACCACCAATTACAAAATCGAAATTCTTTTTAATGATCCTGGAATGCAAAAAATTAAGATTTGTAAAACCAGGAACCGACTCGTTATACCAATTGATTGCAGGTTTTGCAGGATAGCTGTAATTGCCCACAGAATAATTGATCACAGTTTTGGGAGTACTTCTCGGATAAGCGGAACGTACATTAATGACACCACTCAAGGCCGATGAACCATACAAAACAGAAGAAGCACCTTTGATGATCTCAATCTGTTCAATATTTTCAACAGGAATATAACTCCATTCAGGTCGACCGGCATCACCACTTAACAAAGGAATTCCATCAACAACGATTGCAACGCGACTTCCTACACCAAAAGTAAAACCACTTCCTCCCCGTATTTGAGGATCATTATCAATGATCGTAAGTCCGGGAACTTGCTCCAATGCTGTTTCAATACTGGTTGTATTTTTATTATTGATCAAATCCGGTTTTATAACCTCCATAGAGACCGTCATTTCTTCGAGTTTCTGATCAAATTTACCGGATGAAACAACAATGGTTTGTAAAAATTTGGCAACCGGCATCATGTTGATGTTGTGTTCCGTGATATGATTTGATTGAATGTGAACACTAAACGTATCGTTTACAGAACCGATAAACACACAGAAAAGTTTATAGTATCCGGTATCCAAAACCATTGAGTAGTTTCCATCGATATCTGATACGGTACCTTTCGCTAAATTAGTAACAAGCCTGACAGTGGCACCGGGAAGATACTCCTTAGAGATCGCATCGGAAATTTTCCCTTTCAGAACACCTGTTTCCTGCGAGTAGCAAACATTCACAGATAAAAGGACTGATATAAATAAAATTAAAATATTCCGTAAACACATTTTTAAAAAAAATAAAAAAACCCTAACAAAAACATGTCAGGGTTTAATTGAATAAGATTGATTGTTATTTAATAAATAATTTACCTGATTTTTGAATTTCAGTTCCAATCAATTGATACATGTATAATCCGGAGTTTAATTCAGAAACACTCATTGCGTTTTGCGAAGAATTAGATAATAGTTTTTGTCCAACCAACTTTCCGGTCAGATCATATATTGAAAGTGTTGTTTGCTTTTGATTCGCATTTAAGAAATCGACATGAATTGTTTTATCATAAGCATATACATTCGCATTATTTTCGTTGAAAGCATTTTCCGAAATACTTGAAGGATTATAAACAACAGAAAGATCATCGATCCACAATTTACTGCCCGCAGTGGAAGTATTTTGATCATAAGAGGATGTAGTGTTGATCATAATGTATGCAGGATTACTGGCTGAAACGTAGTTAAATGCAACCGCGAAACGAGTCCAGGTAGAAACATTAGCTGTAGGAGTTAAAAACTGTGCTTCTCCGATTTTATTCACCGTTGAATCCGGGTGGTAGGCAGTTGCAGCTTCAGGATCATAATAATTTCCTTTGTGAAGAATCGCTTTAATCTTACCTAATTCTGCAGCACCACCTTGGGTATATTTATACCAGCCAATTAAACTGTCGGGGCGCCCTATAAAGGACATTCTTCTGATATCTGACAAATCTGTGTTTTTAATAGTTCCGATATATCCATCTGATTTGGTAGTTGTTGGTGCATTAATTATTCCGGTTGTAACCGAACCATTCACAACAGCAAAAATAAATGTTTTAGTTTCCATACGTACAGAGTAGCTTCCACCATGAAACGTTGACGCATCGCGATAGCAAGTCTGAGGGCCACTTGTAGCCCAATCGGTGCCGGTTCTGTTTGAATTAAAAAAGGTTGGTTCTTCGGTGGCAGAACCCGTATTTTCCCACAACTCAAAATTTCCGTTTTGAATAGTTGTTTGAGCCGATATACTTGTAGAGAAAGCAATAGATAGTAGCGTAAATATTTTTTTCATGGGGATAAAATTTAGTTTTTACAAAACAAATATAGCTATTTTTCTGAAATTAAACATTCATTCCAACAACCGGAATATCATACCACTGTTCAACGATTTTCAGGCCAACAACTTAAAGTAGCAATGAAAAACAGAGGGTATTATTTCATACAAATAAATTGAACTGCGTAAAACTTTTTTGCACACATAATTGAATCTCAAATACTAGAATTTCTTTTCCACCCAATCACCATGTTTTTTGATAAGTTCGACAAGTGCATCTACCGCTTTGTCAGAATTCACATTACGCTCAACCACTTCTCGTCCTTTGTATAAAGTAATTTTATCGATACCGGTGCCTACATATCCGTAATCAGCATCCGCCATTTCACCAGGACCGTTTACAATACAACCCATGATTCCGATTTTTATTCCTTTCAGATGATCCGTCCGGCTGCGGATCTTTGCAGTAGTTTCCTGAAGATCGAAAAGTGTCCGGCCACAAGAAGGGCAAGAAATATATTCTGTTTTAGAAATTCTGGTTCGTGTAGCTTGCAAAATTCCAAATGCAATTGCATTTACATTTTTTGCTGAAGTACAGTTCGTTTGTGAGATCCATATTCCATCGCCAAAACCATCCAGAAATAATGCACCAAAATCTGTGGATGCATGTAATTGAAATTTTTCTTCGGGCACATTTGAATAATTCCTTTTTATGATCACAGGAATTGAGATCGAATTATTTAAAAACTCTACAAAAATTCTTCTCTGCTCTGCCATTCCATGTTCATTGGATGTTTCCAGAACAAAAACAACCGGAACAGAAAATGAAGCAATGGTCGTATTTGAAAGTGTTAAAATATCATCAATAGAAACAGACACAAAATTCAGTTGCTCTGACTTTTTATCAACACTTAAAAAATCAGCAAGTTTAAATAAAGGATAAGATCGTGTTGTATCACTTAAATTATTCCAAGTACTTGCATTGAATATCAAACCAAGGGTTCCCGGAATCTGAAAGTCGATCGTATTGTCGCCTGCAAAAATATAATCACAAGCCTGATCTGTTAAGTTCCATTTATCAAGTGGTACAGAATAATTATATCCAACTGCAAAAAGTGAAGCAGGTGTTATTTTTTGCTTTTCGCTGAAGTCAGCAATCACTCTAGGAACATTGGATCCACCAATATTTTGAGCATCTTTTGAAACACGCTTCTGAAAGTCATATGGTGAATATGGCAACCGCACTATCTCGGGTATCGCTTTGTGATTAACACGATTCGAATAACGCTCAATCAAATTTTTAGCAACAGGAATTTCAAACTCAGGATCTTCCGTTAATGAAACACGGACTGTATCACCAATTCCATCTTCCAATAAAGTTCCGATACCCACAGCAGATTTTATCCGTCCATCTTCCCCTTCTCCTGCCTCGGTAACACCAAGATGCAAGGGATAATTCATATTCAATTCCTGCATTTTCAAAATCAGCAAACGATAAGCCTGAACCATCACTTGGGGATTACTCGCCTTCATCGACAAAACGATATTATAATAATTATTGTCTTCGCATATACGCAGAAATTCCAATGCACTCTCTACCATTCCGAGAGGAGTATCACCATAGCGACTTAAAATCCTATCACTTAATGAACCATGGTTTGTACCAATGCGCATCGCTGTTCCGTATTCTTTACAAATTTTCACTAATGGTGTGAACCGTTCGCGGATACGATCTAATTCGGAAACATAAGTGGCATCGGTATATTCAATATTCTCAAACTTCTTTTTATCAGCATAATTTCCCGGATTCACACGAACCTTTTCAACAATGCGGGCAGCGAGTTCCGCTGCATTGGGAGTAAAATGAATGTCTGCAATAAGTGGAGCATTATATCCACGGGCTCTTAATTCCTTTTTTATCAATTCTAAATTCTGTGCCTCTTTTATACTCGGTGCGGTAATGCGAACATATTCGCATCCGGCATCGATCATTCGGATACTCTGCTCGACCGTTGCAATGGTATTCATTGTATCAGTGGTGGTCATGGATTGAATCCGGATAGGATTATCTCCACCCAAAGGGACATCACCGATCGTTACAACACGGGTTTTATATCTGGAATATTGCGTTAGACTATTGCAATAAAGTTTAGTATCCATAGAGATTTTATTGAAATGCAAATTTAAGATAAATGATACAGTTAATCTCGTTTTTTTACCACTCAAATTCGTTTTAATGTTCTTAAAATGAAAAAAAGGAGTCTTTTTAATGTCCTTGTATAAAGCATAATTTTTTTAATATAAAGCATTATTTATTTAATCGTAGTTGAATATACTACTTTTGAATGCGTAAGATTTTAGATTTTAGATTTTCAATTAAGCTACTTATGAAGCATATTTGTATCATCAAATCAAAAAAATAACAAAAATGAAGAAAGCACTTTATCTGACAATTTTTATCTTCTTTATTCACATTGGCGTTTTTTCACAAACTACTTATATAAAAACAGTTGTGCATGTTCTCTATACAAGCGGATTAGACATTTCCGATGCTACAGTCTTAAATTACATTAAGGATGTAAACGATGGATTCTCAAAACAATTGACGCCCACATTCACAAGATCAACTCCAATTTTTGATACACTCTGGTCAAATACTAACATTCAATTATGTCTGGCAAATTTGGATCCGAATGGATTACCTACAAATGGAATAACACACACGTTGATTTCGAATCCGGAATTCCCGGGCTTTACTCCTTCCGTTGCACCGTGGGATGGCTCACACTATTTTAATATATATTTAGCGCCCGTTTATTATGAACCTGGTTTCCCAAGTTTTGTACTTGGCGGCTGGGCTTCAACACCAACAAATCCAGTAGCTGGATCAACATGCAGCTTTGCCATTGCATCAACAAATAGCATCCCCTATATTTCCGAATTATTGACACATGAAATCGGACATGTTTTTGGATTGGATCATCTTTCTGATGATGCTATTTCAGATACCCCAAAAGGAATGGAAATAATTACCCCTTCAACAGGATACTCCACCAGCTGCTCATCCACCTTACAGTCTGCAAACACATCCAATTTGTCACAAGATGGAATGCATTGGGGTGGCGTTGATCCACCCGACATGGTAGAGAATTTCATGGGGCTTAGTTTTTGTTGTTCGTATATGTTTACAAACGGACAAAAAAATGTGATGCAAGCATATATACAAACATTCTTGTCTGGTTGGATTTCGAGCTCCTGCTTAACAACAAGCACAAACGATTTAACATTGACAAGCGCTGCATTAGATCTTTATCCAAACCCGGCAACTGACAACATTTATATTAGCAATAAAAATATTGAGCAGGTACTAGGTTATATAATAACAAATAATATTGGGGAAAGTGTGTTAACCGGAGAAATTAAAAATGAGAAGACCGAAATTAATATTGCATCCTTAGCAAAAG
>JBILYL010000020.1:0-18416 GCA_044377775.1 Bacteroidia bacterium | reverse complement strand
ATTCATAACAGTTGCGGTGCAACACCTGGTCCGATGGATAGCTTTTTAGTGTTGCGCGGACTAAAAACATTGCACATCCGCATGGAGCGTCATTGCTTTAACGGAAGAAAAATTGCGGAATTCTTAAAAACGCATCCGAAGATCGATAAATTATATTGGCCGGGATTCCCTGACAGTCCAAATCATGACATAGCAAAAAAACAAATGAAAGATTTTGGCGGCATGATTTCTTTTTCATTAAAAGGAAACAAACAAGAAGATGCGTTTAAGATCGCTTCCAGCATGAACGTTTTTTCATTAGCCGAATCATTGGGCGGAGTAGAATCATTGATCAATCACCCGGCAACGATGACACATGCTTCCATACCAAAAGAGGAGCGTGACAAGGCAGGAGTTGTAGAATCGCTTTTACGATTAAGTGTTGGAATTGAAAACATTGAAGATCTGATTGCTGATTTGAAGCAAGCCTTAGGAGAATAATACGATTTTCCGACTGATATCTTTAAAAGCAAGAGCGTAAAAAGCTCTTGCTTTTTTTCGTTTTATTAAATATCTTTATGGTAATTTTAAAAGAATATTTTGAACTACTATTACATAACAGGAACAAGTCGTGGAATTGGCAAGGCCATTGCTGAGAATTTATTAGAAAACCCATCTAACCGGGTCATAGGTTTATCCCGTCAACGGAGTATTGATCACCCCAATTACAGACATTCCTTTTTGGATCTTACGGATCCGTCTGCAGTAGCTGAATTCAAATTCGAACTTCATGCAAATGCAAAAAAGATTTATTTGATAAATAATGCAGGAGTGCTTGGTTTTATTAAGCCAGTTGGGAGCCTGGATGCAGCCACGATTATAAAAAACTTTACGGTTAATTTAATCGCTCCAGCTGTTCTTACAAATGCCTTTATCGAATGTTATAACTCCAGGGACGCTGAAAAAGTAGTTTTGAATATTAGCTCAGGAGCGGGCAAAAATCCGATCGATGGCTGGGCAGTATATTGTGCTTCAAAGGCCGGTTTAGATATGTTCAGCCGTGTTGTGGATGCAGAACAAAAAATACGAGAAAAAAAGCCTCAGGAAAGCATTCACAGAGGCTTTCACGTGTTTTCTATTGCCCCGGGAGTTGTGAATACGGGTATGCAAGATGAAATCAGATCTGCACAAAAGGAAGACTTTAGCCGATTGGAAGACTTTATAGGATACAAAGTCAATAATGAACTTTCGGAGCCGGAATTTGTTTCTAAAAAATATATTAATATCTTAGCTAATATAAACAATATCAAAAATGTTTTGTCTTCTATAAAAGACTATGAATAAAAATCATCCCCCCCTCTAAACTATAATCTAAAAATGCTATTTAAAATGAACAAAATTACAAACTTAATAGGTGCTGCTTTTTTATCTGCGATCACTTTCAGTATAGTTTCCGCGCAGGAATTAAAAAATTGTGGTACGACTGAGATGATGCAAAAATACTTTGATGAGCATCCCGAGATAAAGCAGCAATATATCGCTGAAGAGCAATTACGTGATCTGGAAGACAAAGCCGCTTTCGCTAAAGGTTATAAAGAAGGTGACGGAAGAGCGATGCCTCCGATATATACCATCCCGGTTGTTTTTCACATTTTGCATGAAGGTGGAACAGAAAATATTTCTGATGCACAAATACAAGATGAAATGCGTATTTTAAATGAAGACTTTCGAAAATTGAATGCTGACATCAGTACCGTTGTTTCCGGCTTCACATCAATTGCTGCAGATTGTGAAATTCAGTTTCGTTTGGCACAAAAAGATCCTTCCGGAAATTGCACGAATGGCATCGACCGTATTTATTCTTCTCAAACAAACATTGGTGATGACGGGTCAAAACTGAACCAATGGGCACCCAATAAATATTTGAATATTTGGGTGGTAAAAACAATTACCAGCGGAGCTGCCGGCTACGCCTATTTGCCCGGGACCACCGCTTCTGCGAATGATGGTATCATGATCTTATCTACTTACGTTGGAAGCATTGGTACAGGTTCTCCTACCCGTTCCCGAGCATTGACACACGAAATAGGTCACCATTTAAATTTGAATCATACTTGGGGCGGAACAAATAATCCTGGGGTGGATTGTACAGGGACTGATAATGTTACTGACACTCCAAAAACAATTGGTTGGACTAGCTGTAATCTTTCGGGATCATCATGTGGTAGCCCTTTAGATAATGTTCAAAATTATATGGAATATTCATATTGCAGCAATATGTTTACAACCGGGCAAAAAACAAGAATGAGAACTGCTTTAACCACGACAACTGGTTTTGGAGCAATTCCGCAACGTTATAATTTATGGTCTAGTTCCAATTTAACTGCTACAGGTCTCAGTACACCGGCCGTATTGTGTCTTGCTGATTTCCAATCCAGTGATGTTCTGAATGTTGTTTGCCAGGGAGACAGTTTAACTTTTACAGATCTTTCATGGAATGGCAACCCAACGAGTTGGGCTTGGACGTTTGCAGGTGGAACACCTTCAACATCTACAGATTCTGTTCCTGTTATCACTTACAACACACCGGGAGTATTCGATGTTACGTTGGTTGTATCAAATGCGTCCGGTTCTGTGAATGCAAGCAAATCATCTTATATTACTGTTTATCCAAATACAGCAACATATTCGGCATCCTTTTATTCTGAAAGTTTTGAAGGAAGTGCTGTTCCTAATGCCGATTGGAATGTCCGAAATGCAAATGCCGGCTCTAACACCTGGACACAAACTACAGCAGCAGCAGCTACAGGGACAAAATCTGTCCGTATTGTTAATTCGAGTACCTATGATGCACATGTGGATGAGTTGATCAGTCCTACAATTGACATTACCGCAATTCCAGGCGCACCTTCAATGACTTATAAAATTGCTCATGCTCAAAAACTAAGTACATCAGTAGATAAACTTCAGGTTTATGTTTCGACAACCTGCGGACAAACATGGTCATTACGTCAAACGATTTCCGGAGCAAGTCTTTCCACAGCAGGTATTGTAAGTGGATCTTTTGTTCCAACTGCTGCTCAGTGGATAACAAAAACAGTGAATCTTGGGACCATTTCAACGGCTACAAGCGCATTAATAATGTTTAAGTTCACTAGTAATGCCGGAAATAATATTTATATCGATGACATTAACATTATGGGAAATGTTGGAATCGATGAATTAGCGAACAACATTAATTACACTATCTATCCGAACCCTGCTGAAGACAATACAATGGTTTCTTTTACGCTACTGGAGAACAATTCAGTAAACATAAAGGTTTACGATATAGTAGGGAAAGAGATAAATTCTGTATTTGAAGGGAACTTAGGAAATGGGGAGCACCAATTTCCGATTGCAGAAAAAACACACTTCGCTGCAGGAGTATACTTCGTTAGATTAACTGTTGGTGGAGAATCCTTCACAAAGAAATTAATTGTAAAATAAATCAATAAATATCCTTAACAAAAAAAGGCCTCGTATCATTTACGGGGTCTTTTTAATATATTTAATGAGGTATTAACCTTTTTTGAATCCCACCATAATAGAAACACATCCGGTAGTAAGAACAGAACTTGTTGATTCGGATTCGGGTACTTGCACTTCAACTATAAATTGCTGTGTATTTTTTACTTTAAAATCCCAAAAATCAGGATAGTCATTTTTTTGGCTATCGAAGACTACTTTTCGTTGCATATCCAAAATTTTAAATGTGACATCACCCAATTGTTCTTGCGCACAAACAAGGATGCGATAGTCTTGTCCAGAGTAAAACGTAAGGTTTAATGATGTTTTTTGCCCTGAACTAAGGGTTGAAGTGTTCATTTGCCCATTTTGAGTAAACGGAGAAATTTTGGGCATACATTTTTTCTTCACAAAAGTAGCGCATTGAGCGCTTACAGTTGCTGTGGATAGGGCGATGCTGCAGATGGCAACAAAAGCTTTCAGAGAATAGTTGAGTTTCATCAAGGACGTTGTACGTCCTATTTGATGATTTTGTTTCTTATTTCTGAAGATTTGTCAGAAATCTGCTTTAGTTGTTCAGGTGTAAGGTTAAAAGTATTGCCATTTCCGATTACAGTCACACCTTTTTCCTTATCGGTAGTAGCTGTTGTTTCAGAAGCAGTAACTGGAATTGCATCAAATACCTTTTTCAGGTCATTCAATTGAATAAGCAATGTTGGAATAGATTCATTATCCGTTTTATAGGTTTCTAATAAAGAAATTAAATTCTCAAGTGAAATTTTTTGCTCTCCGATACGTGTAATGATGCCAGTGTTTTTGGTTTTTTTTGCAATTTGGGTAGCAATATAAAGTCCTTCGATCCAACCACCTGCAACAATGAGTGAAGAAACACCCGGCTGACCGTTTTCTTTGAGGTAAGCATCTGCATTCCAATATGAATCAGAAATAATTGCAAGCAAGGAATCTCTGTTTTGCATATTTGCTTCAATTCGGGAAGTGGTTGTTTCATCAAACGCGCCACTGATACCTAAGCCTGAAGCCAACTTATTAGTGCAACGCAAATACAACATTGACTCCTGCGTTTGATCATAAATGCTTGTAAAGCTCAAATCTGAACCATAAACACCTAAATTCAATGCCTTTGAAGCAACTGTCGAATAATTTGAAACGTTTTCAATAGGATTTAGAATTTTTGAATCATATTTGGCCCCCGCAGCTTTCAATAAAGAAGTTGTTTCAATGGGAGATGGAATACTATAAAAAACATTTTGAGCATTTACATCCTTAACTTTTGCCTCAGTTACAGCAGTATCAATTATATCTTCAGAAGCAGAGTCATTCGAAGAAGAACTACATGCAACAAACACAGAAGAAATGGCTATGAATCCGAAAAAAGGTATTTTTTTGATTTTCATCTTTTTATCTTTTAGGAAATTTGTTCCAAATATAATACAATATCAGTATTAATTACAGGAGGGCTTAAAACTTGTGAAAAAAAACCTTCCTGGCAAAAAGACAAGAAGGTTTTATTTTATTTAACCGGAATCAATCTATTATCCGACCATTGTATGTGTTTTAACACCGACCATTTCTGTAGCGGCTTTAACGATACTGTCAACATCAAAATTACATTCGATGTATAATTCTTTTTGTTCACCGTGTTCAATAAATTTATCGGGAATACCTAAACGTTTTACATGAGCAACGTAATTATTGTCTGCCATAAATTCCAGAACTGCACTTCCCATTCCGCCCATAATACAGCCATCTTCAATAGTAATTACTTTCGAATATTTTGAAAAAACCTCGTGTAACAATTGTTCGTCAATCGGCTTTACGAAGCGCATATCGTAATGAGCGGCTTTTATTCTGCTACTTTCCAATATTTTACAAGCTTCAACGGCATTGTTTCCAATATGTCCGATTGACAAAATAGCAATGTCTTCACCTGTTTGAATGCGTCTTCCTTCACCAATTTTTATCTTCTGGAAAGGCGTTTTCCAATCTACCATCACACCGTTACCTCTTGGGTAACGGATTGAAAAAGGGGCGTTCGTTTCCGGCAATTGCGCGGTATACATCAAGTTGCGTAATTCCTCTTCATTCATCGGAGCAGAAACAATCATATTGGGAATGCATCTGAAAAAAGCAAGATCAAAAGCACCATGATGAGTTGGTCCATCTGCACCAGCTAATCCACCTCGATCCAAACAAAAAACGACATGCAGATTTTGCAAAGCCACATCATGAATGACCTGATCATATGCACGCTGCATGAAAGAGGAATAAATATTACAAAATGGAACAAGACCTTGAGTTGCGAGACCTGCAGAAAAAGTAACCGCATGTTGTTCTGCAATTCCAACATCGAAAGCTCTGTCGGGCATTGCTTTCATCATAATATTAAGCGAGCAGCCAGAAGGCATTGCAGGCGTAATACCCATTATTTTAGACTTCTTTTCTGCCAGTTCAACAATTGTATAACCGAATACATCCTGATATTTGGGAGGCTGTGGTTCTTTTGGAACTATTTTGATAATTTCACCGGTATCTTTATTAAACAATCCGGGAGCATGCCAAACGGTTTGATTTCCTTCTTCTGAAAATTTGTATCCTTTACCTTTTTGTGTAAGCACATGTAAGATCTTAGGCCCTGGAATGTCTTTCAGATCTTGCAATACCTTGGTCAAGCGTTCCACATCGTGGCCATCAACAGGACCAAAATATCTGAATTTAAGAGATTCGAACATATTGCTTTGTTTCAGCAATGACGACTTGATCCCGTTTTCAATTTTTGATGCAATTTCCTGTGCGTTAGGTCCAAATTTACTGATTTTACCAAGTAAATTCCAAACCTCATCTTTTACACGGTTATACGTATGAGAAGTAGTGATATCAGTAAGATATTCGCGTAAAGCACCAACATTGGGGTCGATGCTCATACAATTATCATTCAAAATGACCAACAAATTTGAATTGGTTATTCCTGCATGATTAAGTGCCTCAAATGCTTGTCCGGCAGTCATTGAACCATCACCAATAACAGCAATGTGCTGACGTTCTTTTTCGCCTTTATAAGCAGAAGCAACAGCCATTCCTAAAGCACCGCCAATTGAGGTAGATGAGTGTCCAACGCCAAAGGTATCGTATTCGCTTTCCGATCTTTTGGGAAAACCGCTTATCCCTTTATAGATACGGTTTGTATGAAATATTTTACGTCTTCCAGTTAAAATTTTGTGTCCGTATGCCTGATGACCGACATCCCAGACAAGCTGATCGTATGGAGTATTAAAAACGTAATGTAAAGCAACGGTAAGTTCTACAACACCCAGACTCGCGCCAAAGTGTCCACCCTTTTGAGAAACAACGTCAATAATAAACTGGCGCAATTCATTACTCACTTCAGGAAGTTGTTCTTCTTTTAATTTTCTTAAATCTGAGGGATATTCAATTTTATCCAACAGTTTACCTGCTTTAAATTCCATTCCTTTTTCGGGGGTACTTTATATTCGTTACAAAGATAAAATAATTTATTATAACAGCGTGAAACAGACTAAAAACTAGATTTATAAGCGTTTATTATAGTCGTTCATATATTTTTAGAATATTTAACACATTCTTTTAATTTTGTACCAGATATGCTTAGTCTGATGATTAAAAAATATTTCATTTTCTTCTCACTTCTGATACTCTCACTTACAATTAAAGCAGGAGAAGTAGATACGAGCTATGTACAAAAGTTCAAGAATATTTTTGCAGCAAAAACTTTTTTGGTGAACAATGGATTCATCTATACATTAACACCGCGCAACAACAGTTTGTTTACAGAACAGCAACAGGAAGATGCAAAACTGTATTATTCTCCGCATATTCCAACAGCAACCGGTATTTCCTTAAATGTGAAAGGAGTCGGATTCACCTACATCTTTAAGTTTACGAATGATTATCTGGATACAACGGGGCGAGTAAAATCGGGTTATAAACAATTTCAGTTGAATTTATATGGGAGCAAGTTTGGATTCGAAGGGTTTTATCAGGATTATCAGCGATTTTATTTTCATTACAAAGGCGATGAAATTTTATTAAAAAATTACAACAACGATATCCGTTCGTATAAGGTTGGCGGGAATGCGATTTTTATTTTCAACGGGAAAAAGTTCTCTTACAATGCTGCGTTTAACCAAACACAATTGCAGAAAAAAAGTGCAGGATCAGCACTAATGATTGTTTCGTTGCGCTTTGATGAATTAAAAAGCGGCATCTTAATTCCAGATAGTGTTCAGACTTTTTATGGTGACATTTCAAATTTGCAGCGGAACCGAAATTATTCATTCATACTTCAGGGAGGTTATGGTTTTAATTTGACAAAAAACAACTTCTATTTCTCAAATGCCTTTATTTTGGGTGCAGGCATACAATCTCAATCGTACAAATATCCATTGGGGAATCACTACAAAATAGGATGGCCGATAATGGCAAGAGCAAAGTCGAGTTTAGGCTATAACGGAAAAATATTTATTGGAGGGATCTTTGCGAATGCGGAGGCAACACAATCACAAATAAAAACGTTAAAAACACAGCAATTTCAGTATTCTTATGGAATTTACATCGGCTTGAGAGCAATTGAATTCACAAAAAATAAATCGCAATTAAGAAAAGAGGCGAGAGAGAAAAAAATGGCAGAAGATGCAGCAAAGAAAAAAATGAAAGAAGAAAAGAAAAAAGCAGCAAGAGAAAAAAGAGAAAAGAAATAATTGTAATAATTCTTTTCCTGAAAAATCCGGAGCATTAAAAAAACAGACAGTTCATGGATGCGAATAAAAAATAAAGGCTGTCGCAACATTTGCAGACAGCCTTTAGAAAATATTAATAATCCAGATCACCGTATTCCAATTTTGTGCCCTTAAAGTAAAGAACAACTCTGATTACCATAATTGCAAAAGGGACATACATCAATGCATGAGGAGCACCAACATGTGAAAGAATGATTTCTGATTTACGTTTTAATCGTTCAGACATCAGGTACATTGCTGGAACTAAAAGCAAGGTGAGGAATGTTGCAAAGGCTAATCCGAAGATCATTGTCCAAGCTAATGGGCCCCAGAAAACAACATTATCACCTCCAAAATACAGCTGAGGATCTCCGGAAGCGAATAGCGTTTCAAAATCCATATTCAAACCAACAGCTAAAGGAATCAGTCCTAAAATTGCTGCTGTAGCTGTAAGAATTACAGGAGTCATACGCGTGCGTCCGGCTTCGACTGTTGCGTCCCACAAGCCCATTCCTTGTGATCGAGCAGCCTCAGCAAATTCAATCAGCAAAATACCATTTCGAACAACCACACCTCCCAATGCAATGATTCCGACACCGGTCATAACGATACTCATATCCATTTTAAACAATGCTGTTCCGATCAATACACCGATGATACTGAATAAAATTTCAGATAAAATGATCAATGGTTTACCAACAGCATTAAATTGCAATACAAGGATCAATAACATTAAAGCGATTGAATACAATAAAGCAGTACCGAGAAATGCTCCAGTTTCTGCTTGCTCTTCTTGCTGGCCGGTCATTTTAACATCTACTTTTCCCACAGGTTTAAATTCAACCAATGCTTTTTTAACTACCCCAACCACTTCATTTTCATTAAAACCGGTAACAACATTTGAAGATAAAGAGATCACACGTTTTTGCATCTTTCTTTTAATTCCGCCATAGGTATTGGTATATTCAACTTGCGCAAATGAAGAAAGAGGAACACTTCTTAAGATCCCGCCCATATTCATATCGCGGAAAGTGATCTTTAAATTTCTCAATGCTTCAATATTATTGCGTTGATCATATTTATAACGCAACTGAATCGGGTATTGATCATTCTCGTCTCTGAACTTACTTATTTCAGCTCCAAAAACGGCATTACGAATTTCCATTCCGATAGTTGCAGTACTAATCCCTTCACGGTTTGCACGTTCACGATCAATATTAAAAACGATCTCGGGTTTAATCGTTTCAAAATCCGATTTAAGATTAACGACACCTTCAATTTTTTGTTTATCTAAAAATCTTTTCAGTTGAATAGAATTAGATACCAATTCATCAAAATTATCACCGCTGATTTCAATATTAACAGGTTTTGACACCGGAGGGCCGGCTTGCTCTTTCGATACACTGATCTCTGCTCCAGGAATGTTCCAATTCATTTTCTGAAGTTCTTCCAGATATTTTGAAGTTGACACACCATCTCTGTCTTTAAAATCAACAAATGAGATCGCGATCTTCCCGCGATTCGGATAATCACTCTGATCCTGATCCTGAGGATCGGTTGTTTGTTTCGTTACGTTCGTAATGATCGACTTCACAATTTTATTGGAATCACCCAACACATGATTCACTTTACTTTCTGCAATTAGCATAGCCTGATTTGTCTGAACAGGATCTGTCCCTACTGGCAATTTCAGATATACATAAACGAAATTCGGATCTCCCTGCGGAAAAAATACAACTTTAGGTCCGCGTGCCACAAAAAATCCAAGAGATAAAAGAAATAAAACAAATACTCCGACCAATGCTAAACCCGGCCGTTTTAAAAATCTGACTAAAAATTTAGCATAGCGCGTTTGAAATGCAGGCCATGTTTTTGTCTGAAATTTTTCAAAAATTCTGTACAATACAAATTTATTCAACAAATAAAATCCAAGAATAAAGAAGGTTAAATTTCCTGTTGCATGATAGCCTTTCAAATGAATGAACAAACCAAGTATAAAGAATCCAACAGAAGTGAACGTGGTATTTTTAGTCCATTTTTCTTTATGATTCGGTAAGTGTGGCTTCATAAAATCGACAGCAAATACAGGATTCACAATATAGGCGACAAGTAAGGAAGCCAACAATGTTACAATAAGAGTAACAGGCAGGAAGAACATAAACTTACCAATGATTCCGTTCCAAAAGAGGAGAGGAACAAAAGGAGCAAGTGTTGTAAGTGTTCCACTTAACACAGGCATAAACACTTCACCGGCTGCCATCTTCGCGGCCGTTTTTATATCACGCTTGCCATTTTCAAAAAGACGATGAGTGTTTTCAATTACAACAACGGCATCATCCACCACAATTCCGAGTGCAAGCAAGAAAGCAAAGAGTACGATCATGTTCATCGTGTAACTGAAATCGAATGCTCCACCAATGGCCGGCATCGCCCAAAAGGCAATAAACATGGACAAAGGAACCGATGCTGCAACGAACAATGCATTGGTTACCCCCATAAAGAACATTAAAATAAATGTTACTAATATGAAACCGATAATGATCGTGTTGATCAGATCATGCAATGTACTTCTTGTTTTTTCAGACTGATCACCGGTAACAGTTACTTTCAGATCAGTTGGAAAATCATCCTTCTTCATTGTTTCCAATAAAGCGTTAATTTTATCGGAAGCATCAATTAAATTTTCTCCCGATCGTTTTACGATGTTCAAAGTAATTACATTCTTACCTTCTAAGCGGGCGTAGCTTTCCTGCTCTTTGTTACCGTCAACAATATCTGCAATATCTTTCAAATAAAGTTTTGCACCTGAACCCGAAGTAACTATTATATTTTTTATTTCATCAACAGATTTGAATTCACCTTTAATTGAAATATTTCTTTTCATTCCATCCATCGGAACAAGTCCTCCGGAGAAATTCATGTTTTCATATTGAACAGCACGTTGAATGTCACCCAATGATAAATTAGCAGATTGCATTTTATACATATCTACATTCACTTGTATTTCACGCTCCAGGTCTCCAACCATGATAACTTTAGAGATCTCTTTCATCCCTTCGATCTTATCCTTAAGGCTTTCAGCATATAGCTTCAGTTTATTAAGATCCATTTTTCCTGCAAGATTCACATACATGATTGGCAATTCGGAAAAATTTACTTCCAGAACATTTGGCTGACGAGTGAGGTCTTTGGGAAGATCCATTGCCGCTTTATCAACAGCATCTTTTACTTTTTCTTTCACGTCCGACACTTTCATGTTGGTATTAAACTCAACCATGATCACGGATACATCCTGTAAAGAAGTTGAATTTAACTTTTTCATCCCCGACAAACCTTTCAATTGTTTTTCAATTGGTTTGGTTACAAGATTTTCGATATTGGTAGGTGAATTACCTAGATAAACGGTATTAATATAAATTGTAGGAACTACGATCTCCGGAAAACTTTCTTTCGGTAGACTGTTGTATGAAAATAGTCCGGCTATAGTGATAAAGAAAGTAAGTATATAAATACTTATTTTATTATCAATAGCCCAACTCGATGGTTTAAATTCTTTGAATTTCATAAATTAATTTTTTCTTTGATTAATATGCAACGCTATCACCGTCATTGATCAGATCATATCCGAGAGTGATCAATGTATCTCCGTCTTTTAATCCGGTTAACACCTCCGCTTTTCCATTGTATTCTTTTCCAATTGTAATCAACTGTTTTTTGGCTGTTTTACCATCAATAACAAATACAAACAAGGCGTTGCTTTCATCCTTCTGTATCGTTCTCACCGGAACCATAATTCCGGGCTGAGCAGATTGATAATCGTTGATACTTAATTTCGCAACCATATTCGGGTGGTATTCTTTTTTATTATCAAGCAATACCTCCACTGTAAATGTGCGGCTTGAATTATTAATTGCACGCGACACAAAATTTACTTTCGCAAGAATTGAATCCTGAACATCAGGAAAATAAACAATTACATCATTTCCTTTTTTAATTTTGGAGGCGTATGTTTCAGAAACATCAGCCTTCACTTTTAAATTTGAGTAGTTGATCACGCGAATGGCGGGCATTCCCGGAGCAGTCATTTGTCCGATTTTAACATCCACAGCATCAACGGTGCCATTGATGGGAGAAATTATTTTTGTCATGCGCAGTTGTTCTTGCATGGCATTCATCTTTTTTGCCATACTTTCTTTATTTGTTTTCGCCTGAAGGAATTGCACTTCGGTTCCAATTTTTTGATCCCAAAGGTTTTTTTGTTTTTCATAAACCTGGTTCACCAAATCAGCATTCACCTGAAGATCTGACATTTGTTGATTAATTGCACGGGCATCTGTTTCTGCAAGCACTTGTCCCACACTCACCTCATCACCCGATTTTACATTAATTTTTGTGATGGTACCCGGCATTTCAGAACTTAAAGCAACATTTTCATCGGCATCAACACGTCCCTGAACATCGATATAATTTTTAAATATTTCGTTTTTAAGGACAAGAACAGCAACAGCGGTTCCCTTATTAAGTGAATCAGATCCAGAACTTAATTCAGCTTCCAATAAAGCTATTTTTGATTTTAATTCAACCTCCTGTTTTTTTAATGCTTCGAGTTGCGCTTTCTTGTCTTCACCGGAACCGCAGGCGATAAGTAATAAAGTAAGACTTGGGATCAATAATAATTTTTTCATTTGCTTATTGTTATATATTGTTTTGTATCTAATTAGTTATTTTAAATTTCCATTTGCTTTATCAAAATCAATCTTTGCAACCAAAGCGTCAAACAAGGCATTGAAATAATTTGTCTGCGCTTCTTTTAAACTGGTTTCAGCTGTGATCATTTCGAGATTTGAACCAACACCTTGCTCGTATTTTAATTTTGAGACACGAACAACATCTTCAGCGATTAAAATATTTTTTTTCTGATTTTCTAGAGAAGAAGCTGCATTTTGCAAAATGGCAGTGGAGGATGCGATTTCAAGATCGATGGAGTTTTTAATAAAATCGATATTGTTCTCTGCTTTCTGTAATGATAGTTTTGCTTGCTGATTTTTTGAGTGTCTTTGAAAACCGCTAAAAATTGGCATCGTAATTTTTGCACCGATCACGCTGGTAGGGAACCACTTTTTATCTGTGTCGAAAATATCAAATTCATTTCGCTGTGCAGAACCGCTTAAACTTCCGTAAGCAAATGCTGTTGGCAAATAAGACAAACGCTGACGCTTCAGATCTAATTTTGCTAACTTATATTGTGTTTGAAACAAACCAAATTCCACTCGTTTTTCGTAATCAAATTTTTGGGCGGAAACATTATTGGTGAAATCGAATTTTACATCCGCCAACTTATCAGTTAATGTAAGGGTTGCATTAACATCCATTCCCATTTGGTATTTTAATAGATACGTACCCAAAGAGAGTAATCGTTGAATTTTTTCCTGTTCCACCAACAAATTATTGTATGTCACTGTTAAACGATCATAATCGATTTTTTCAACAAAACCGTTATCAAGTAAAGCTTTGGTATCCATAAGTGTTTTTTTAATACGAGAAACTGTCGCATCGATAAGCTTTATTCTTTCTTCATTTACCAAAACAGTATAGTATGCTTTTGAAACAGTAGCTGAAGTTTCAATTTTAGTTCGTTGTGTCGATTTAGAAGATAATTCCACATATACTTTTGAAGCTTTAACCCCTAAAAAATATTCTCCACTGAAGATCAATTGGGAAGCGTCAATTCCTGCTGTCGCATTATATTTCGTTCCAAATTTAACTGCAGCATAAGTTCCGGGTGCACCGCCAAAAATTTCAGCAGGAATTAATGAAGTAGGAATTTCGATAAATTCTTTCAGATCAAAACTAGAATTTATCTGGGGGAGACCCATGCCAGCAATCTCATTAACTTTTTTCTGAGCGATCTGCTCATCAATGAGTGCATTTTTTATATCTTTTTGATTTTGCAAAGCGAATTCAATTGCCTTTTGCAGGGAAAATGAATACGATGAAGTGTCTTTCGTTTGTGAGAAAGAATTCAGGGCGATCCATCCGGTTCCAAATAATAGAATTAATTTTTTCATAAGACTTTTTTTTATTCTTCTTCAGTAAGTTGTTTGTATTTATTGATCATTTTATGCCCTTTAAGCGTGCAGATTCCATGAAGAAAGTGGTCAAGCATCGCGAGTTGAACATCTACCATTTTAAATTTATCAGGAGGGAACAAATCAGCCCTCAGTCCCATTTCAACTTGTTCGATCCGTAAACGGGATAATACTTTTGCATTGACATCTGACCGCACAAGACCTTCTTTGATTCCACGCTCAATAGATGATTCCACCATTTTTGCCATACAATCCTCCTTAAACGATTTGAAATGCTTCCATGTATTCGGGTGGTATTTTTGCAAATCATAAAAAATATTCGGATTTGTTTTTGAAAATATGGCTGCCATACGTTTCATCATGTTGAGTACCTCAACAATCATGTTTTCCGACTCTTGTTGAATTTGCTTGAATTCACATTCATCTTGTGCCAGCTTCACCGTCATTAATGTTTCTACTAATTCATTCTTGTCACTAAAGAATTGATAGATCGTTTTTTTTGAAATCGCTAATTCCTTAGCAATATCATCCATTGTAACACTCTTGATCCCGAATTTAAAGAACAGCTCTTCTGCACCAAGCAATATTCTGTCTTTTGTTTCCATGTATTTGTTTTTTGTTTAATCCGGTGCAAAACTATGGAAACATTTTTTATTCCCAAAGTTTCCGGGTGGTTATTTGAAAATAAAAATTATATCTAATTGATATTTAGATATATAATGGAAACTTTTCTAATCGCAATCGTTTTCTAAGAACTAATTTAAGTAGTAACAGACTTAAAACACTGCTGAAAAAATATACAATTTTTACCTTAATGATTCAGATAAAAATCCTATTTTTAGCATGAGCAATTTTATAGATATGAAAAAACATTTACTTACTTCGCTTGCAATCTTTAGTTTATCCATTTTAGCTATTGCGCAAGACAATTGGACTCCAGTTATTGGAGGAGGATTTGACAATGAGTTTAACAGAGCAGTTTCAACCTCCCTTGTTTATAACGGGAAAATATTTGCAGGAACCGGTTCGGATTCCGCAAGCGTTTACACTTCAAGCTCAGGAGATCCTGGAACTTGGCAGAAAATATTTACTGATCCAGGCTATAATATAATTGATGCGATGGCAGCAACATCTGCAGGAGCAGGAAGATTATATCTTTCAGAATACAAATATTTCTATCCTATACAAAAAGCCCTTAGTTCTGATGACAATGGAAACAGCTGGCAACCGTTTTTAAATTCAACAGACCATCGGATAAAACACATCATACCATTTAATGGAATTGGCGCTATTGATTCGATATACCTTGTTTTGGAAGCCCCTTCTGGCGATATGATTTTAAAGGCCCCATATGATAGCAATGATCCGGACAATCTTCTATCGACTTGGGATACAGTCTTAAATTTCGATCAGTTGGTCACTTACGAGCGCATCAATTGCATTGCAGAATACAATAACAAGCTTTTTTTTGGTACAAACTTCGCACAACTATATAGCTCAGTGGACGGGAACAACTGGACGCTGAATACGTTTGCGGGTGTCGGCTTTTCTAATCTAAATAACTATGAATATACTGCAATCGGTACTTGGGGATCTTCGATATACATTGGTACAAAAAACTCTTTGGATGGCGCTCAGATCTGGCGATCATCCGATGAAATGGTTTGGGATTCTGTGATGCAATTTTCTACTGCAAGTGAAAAAGTTACGAGCATAAATTCTACCGCAACAAATCTTTGGATTACTACTTATGCGTTTGCGCCTATGGCTGGTAAAATCTATAAAACAAGTGATGGGATTACCTACACGCTTTCAAATGGTAATGGCTTTGGTTACAACAATAACGGAGAGTTCGGCAATGTTTTCGCATTTGGAAATAATATTTATGCTACCGGAGAAAATTTTTTTCCGGGTCTTATGCCTTCTTTAGGCAGGACACTAACCGAAAATTCCGGTGGACAAATTTGGAGATTATGTGACTTTACACCAACCCCTATTGTTGCTTCACCTCCATCTGTTACAATGTGTGACGGACTTTCCTCCTCTTTTTCAGCTTCCGCCGGATTTACAAATTATATGTGGGATGCCTCCATTGCTTCAGCAGTTCCATCTATATTGCTTTCCAGTGGGGGAGATCATTTTGTAACAGGCGTTGATGCAAATGGATGCTCCTCTTACGATACGGTTACTGTAAATTTATTACCTGCTCCATCTTCCTTAATAAGCAGTCCTGAAACCACTTCGGCGGTAATTTGTTTAGATGATTCATTACAGATGGTTTCTTCCCATATTTCAAACTTAAGAATAAATCAACCTACTTTATCAAGTACAAATACAGTTGCAATTTCCGATTATACATATGCCCAAGACAGCATAACCGTTGCAGGTATATTTGATGATGGCGCTCCATATACCTTAGTAAATGTTACGATTGATAGTTTATATCATCCGAATGATGGTGAACTATTCATAACACTTTACGCTCCTGATGGTTCGTACATTAATCTATCAGCGAATAATGGATTTGGAACTCAAAATTTTATCGGAACAGTATTTTCTCAAACAGCTTCAACGCCCATAATGTCTGGAAGCGGTCCATTCAGCGGATCGTATGTTCCAACGGATCCTTTTTATTATTTAAGCGGTTCAACAAATGGAGTCTGGAGAATAGATATTTATGACGACCAGAGTTTAAATGAAGGATTCTTAAAAGGCTGGTCTCTTAATTTTTCTGAACCGGATACAAACATGACCTATTCATGGTTGCCGACTGCAGGCTTATCCTCTGTAAATACGCCAAATACAATGGCAACCCCAACCACAACAACTTCTTACACATTAACTACAACAAACGCAATTGGTTGCTCAACAAGCAAGACCGTTGATTTGGAAGTACCGTCCATTAACATTACAGCGGCTACGGCTACTGTTTGTTACGGAAGCAGTACAGCATTAAATGCGAATGGTGGAAGTACCTATTATTGGTCACCGGCAACTTCTCTTTCAGCTATAACTGGTGCTGCAGTAGTTACTTCCACTGCAACAGATATCATGTATTATGTTAATGATACAATAAGTGGTTGTCCGCTCGTTGATTCTGTATTCGTTACCGCAAACCCCCAGTTATTAGTTACCACAAGCCCTGCTGCATCTATCTGTTATGCTGACACAACCCTTTTATCTTCAACAGCTTCAGGCGGAACTCCCGGGTATACCTTCAACTGGAATGATGGGATTGGGGGTAGCTTTTCAGGACAAAATGCCGCTGTTTCTCCGCTATCAAGTGTTACCTACTCGCTAACTGTTTTTGATGCAAACGGATGTTATACAGGAAGCGCTACAAACATAACAATCATTCCAAGCACAGATTTAATTGGACATGTGACCTATTCGGGAGGGAATGTTACAGCAGGTAATGTTGTCGCATTGAAATACATACCAACGTATACACGCTTGGATACTGTTCAAGTTACAGCCTTGGATGCAGGTGGAAATTATGTTTTTACGGCTTTAAACAGCGGAACATACTTAATAAAAGTTTTTGCCGATTCAATTACATACCCGACTCTGAACTCTACCTATTTTGGGAATGCTTTTTCTTGGACAACAGCTACACAACTTCTTCATGGTTGCAGCATAGTTGAAACTGCAGACATACTGATGATAGAGGAGTTAGGGATTATTACAGCAGGCCCTGGAAATTTGCGTGGAAGAATTGTGGAAGATGTCGGATTCGGAAGAACACCCGGAGACCCGATCCCGGGCTTAGATGTTAAGCTAGGAAAAAATCCGGGAGGAGCGATGGTCACGAGCACTACAACAAGTAATGCTACTGCTTCTGATGGAGGAGGATATTTTTACTTCCCAGATATTCCATACAGTGCAGGAGTAGAAAGCTATACTGTTTACGTTGATATTCCGGGACTAGGAACCGATTCATCCTATACCTTCCAGGTAAATGCTACTACAAGCCAATATATGTATCTAGATTATGTCGTTGATTCTACAACCATTCATTTTGTTCCGAATGCAGGTGTTGGTATCAGCAATCCAGAAATGGCGAAAGAAA
>JBILYL010000403.1:0-6169 GCA_044377775.1 Bacteroidia bacterium | reverse complement strand
CGGCGACAGATTCACCGGACTTTTTTATGCCGGCGAAACTTTCTTTCACCTTCTCGCTGGTTTTTTCGACGGTGGTGTCGAGACTCTTGGTGGAGTCCTTGACCTTACTGATGGTGGAGGTGAAGCCCGCGTCAGTCGCGCCGAATTTTACATTGATGCCGCTCATCGTTTTTCAAGTTTTTGGAATGCCTCGTCAATTACGCTGGCGGAGTCAAAACGCGAGCTGCTGTTTGCCCAGACGCGGCAGACTCCGCGCGTCATCAGCTCGGCGTTGATGATCTGCAATCCGGCGGCGATGGGGAGTTCTTCCATGATTTCGCGGAAGGCCCAGCCGGTCACGCTTGCGATGTGGTGGACATAGGAAGCGAGCCAGCCGGGCGAGGCTAGTTTTTTGAGGCCGGGATTTCTGGGTCGGACTTGTTGGTGGCGGCGGTGTTGGCTGCCAGATAGATGTTCATGGCCTCGGTCATCTCTTCAGACAGCGGCTCCAGCTCCTTGTGGTAAGTGATGTGGGTTTCCATCCACACGTCCACGGCTTCGAGGAAGTCCTGGTGGTTATTGACCACGCTGCGGATGTCCTGCTTCGGCTCGGTGTGGAGGTAGATGTAGGCGGCAGTCTTTTGCAGTTTGTCGCCGGTGGAATCCTCGAAGACCTGGTTGCGTTGCAGCCAAGAGAGTGAGAGCGCGGTCATGGGGCGCAGCACGAACTTGGATTTGCGCTTGGGTCCGGCGGTCATGCCAGCTTCACGCATGGCTTCGTCGTCTGTCATCAGGTCAGTGTCTTGTGTCATTTTGTTTTTAGGTTAGAGCATTGCGGCGACCTGCCGCTTGGTTTCCTCGCTGGCAGTCTCGGCGATAAGCGCCTTGCGCGAGCCGTTGGAAATCTCGACCATGCGCGGTGAGGTCTTGACGATCTCGACCAGCGTGGTGCGGTTCATGAGCGCGCCGCGCATCCAGAGGACGGGGCTTTCCTTGTCCTTCGCCAGCATGTCCTCGTGGCCCTTGGTGGCGTAGTAGGCGACCTCCCCGGCCTTGAGCGGGCAGTCGGCGGAATTGGCCTCGAACCAGAACTCCTTGGACTCGCGGCCGTCGGCGCGGATGATGTGGGTGAAGGTGACGAACTTGAAGCCGTAGGTCATCAGCACGCTGGCGACCATGATGTTCATGGTGTGATAGAGTTCTTGTTTCGGATTCATTTTTTAGGGGCGGCAGACGGTCCCGGTCTGCCAGCGGGGTGTTGAGGGGTTAGGCCTGCTCGGACATCGTGGAGGCATACTGGGTCGCACTGACCGAGAGCTTGCGGAACTCGCCTTGCGCGGAACTCTCGTTGTAGCTGTCCACCAGGATGGTGCCGCCGGTGAGGCCGCCGGTGTCGGTGTCGTTGGTGAGAGTGAGAAACGCCGCGACATCCATGGTGACGGATCCGTTGACGAAGCCTTCGAGCGAGATGGCGGCGGTCAGGCCGCTGTATGCCACGGCGACCACGTCGTTGTTCGCGTCGCGCACTTCCGACTTAACGGCCTGCACGTTGCGGGAGAATGAGGTCAGGACGATTCCTGTCTCGTTAGTGATGCCGTATTGAAGATCTGCGGCTGCGGCGGAGGTGTAGATAGTTGCTGCCATGAGGGTGGTGTTCCCCCATCGCGGCGTGTCAAATCCGGCCGAAGGTGCAGGCGGCGGTGAAGGTCACTTCCAGCAGCGCCTCGTCCCAGTTCTGGACGCTGCCGTTATAGGTCCAGTCCCAGAAAATGACGTGCGACTGGTTGAGCGCGGCCACCATCGCGGACTGGTCGAAGAACAGGCTTTCGAGCTGGTCGATCCACGCGGCGATGTCCGCCTCCGGCTCGTCGCCGGTGTGCGCCCGCAGCGTGATAGTGACCTCGGCGGTGGAGACCATGTGGAGCGCGGCGGAGTGGGCGGCGCTGCCTTGGATGTCCACCACCAGGCAGGGCAGGGTGAAGGTTTCTCGGGCGGTGGCGTCGGCCACCATGATGGATTCCGCCGGGGAGTTTTCTGTCAGGTAGGAAACGAGGGTGTCCTTGATGCGTTGGGTGGTGGTCATAATTCCCGGTTGGTTTTTTCGATTTGCTTGTCGATGGTGGTCTGCATCCACTTGAACCCGCTTTTGAGTGCGGTCGCCACAGCGGCGGCAGTGTCTTCGGTGAACTGGATGCTCTTGATGTAGGGCGTGGAATTTTGCAGCTCGACGGAGTAGTTCATCCCCTTGTCCTTCTTCGTAGCAGATCCGAATCCGCCGCCGACGTGAGTCCGCAGCCATTTCTGAACGGTGATTTTCGTGCCATCGACTTTCTCGCCGGCCTCGATCCACGCCGCCTTGGCCTGGCCGATCTTCTTGACCGCCTTATCGACGTGCGCGTTTCTCTCAGAAAACGAAATCGGGCTGCGCTGGTATTTACCCTGCGTCGCTAGATCCTTGGGGACTCGGCCACGGCGGTCGCGGGCTTTGGTGTGGACGCTGGCCGCGGTGCCTTGGATGCCTTGGACGTTGGCGTTGCTGATGGCCCGGTGCGCCTGCTTGGCGACGAGTCCGTGAAGTAGGTCTTTCGCCTTGCCGGTGATGCCATAGGGTTGAACCTTGATCGCCATCTGCTTAGCACCGCCGCGAGCGATCTGGTTGATGCCGTCCTCGACGGTCTTATCCATCACCGCCGCGAACATCCGCAGGGCATCTTCCATCTTGTCCTGGGTGGCGCGGTCAATCTCGACCTTCACGTCAATCATCGGGAATCGCTGGAGTCGGTTAGGGTGAAGTGGATGGCCACCGGGCCGGTGACGACCTCGGCCACCCGATAGGAAATCCCATCGACGGTGCATCGTTTTTGGAGCATCCCGCGGGGGTTCGAAACGTGGCGCGGCTGCGCGGTGGCGTTGGCGCTGATGTCGCTCTCCATGCCGCCGAGCGCGCCGTCGTAGCTCTTGCGCTCGGCGTCCATCACCACCGCGAAGGTCTGGCCGTTGCAGACCATGGTGGAGGTGCCGAAGTCGGTGTCGATCTCGTCGTTACCGGCCAGGAGGAAGTCGTCAATCAGGCTCATGCTCTGGGCTGGGTGTCAACTTGTCGGAGTCCAGATCGCGCACGACGCGAGAGAACCGGGTCCAGGTCCAGCCCTTGTCATCGAGGATGAATCCGGGCTTGGAGATGATGTGGTCAAACAGATCGACCACGCCGAAGAGTTCCGCTGCTTTCCTTGCGTGCGCCTCGCCACGCATCGACCACAATGTCAGGGAATAGCCCTCGGCTTTTTTCCTGCGGCACCAGAGGATGGCCCTCTCATTGGCGGCGCCGTTGATCAGGATCGTCCCGTCCACATCGACCGCAATCACCTTGGGCGGGCGATACTTCATGACAGGACGACTCGGTAAGCGGTTCATGCCTTAGCCTGGAAGTCAATTTTGCGGCGAGCGACTGGCGGAAGATCCGCTCGTAGTGCTCCCGGAATTTCTCGCCGTCAACCGGCCGTGGTGTGTCTCCTTTTCCTGCGCTCATGTCTTTACCCTAAGCAAAACCGCCGCCCCGGTTTCCCGAGACGGCGGCTGTCCATGAATCCAACCAGAGAGAGTTAGGCGTTAGCGGTTTTCTTTGCCGGGGTTTTTACCTCGGGCTTGATTTTGAAACCTCTGCGGCGGGTGCGTCCGACCGTGGATTCGAGGACTTCGAGGAGTTCGTAACCTTCGCCGGCGGAGCCTTTGAAGAGTTTGCGGACTTCCAGTGTCCCACCGTCGGCAATCATTGTGCGCTTGCCGTTTTTGGTGCCGATCAATACTGCGTATGCTGCCATGTTTTTGAGGAGGAAAGCCGGGAGGTTTTACCCTCCCGGCTGGTTAGGTTAGACGGAAACGATGCGCTTGAGTCCAGCGGCGAGGCCGGTCTCGAAACCATAGACAGATTCCATGACGACGCGGCGGTTGCCGAAGTCTTCGGAATACCATTCGCGGAGACCGAGGGTGATGCCACCATCACCGACCACGCGTTCGGCGCGGTCGTATTTGTTACCTGCTTGTGGTGCCAAGTAACGGAAGGCGGCAGCGAGGCCCGATCCATCGGTGATGAAGCCGGTGAGGTTTTCACCGTTGGCCGGGATATAGTTAGACATGATGATCTTGAAGCCGTGCAGCATCGGGATGTTGCCGCTTTGGATCGCGTTGTAGCCGTAGCCGCTGGAATCCTTGATCTCCGCCACCTTGCGGAGCGAGGCGATGTAGTCCGGGGAGAGCACCAGGTAGCGGTTGTCTGCTGCCCAGTCGGCTTCGTCAGCGACGTTGGCGAGGTCTGCGACATCGTCTTCGTCAAAGTTGGCGGCGGTGGAGGTAAGGCCAGCAGTGCCGAAGTTGGCGGCGGTGATTTTTCCAAGGATGGCCTGGAAGATCGTCTTGGCGAGCAGGTTGCCCTTGCGGACGCCGTAGCGTTCGAGGAGGAGCGCGGAGCTGTTGGCGACCTCGATGTCATCGGCACCCATGCTCACATATTTGTGGTTGTTGAGCACGATTTCCACGGCATCGGAGTCGATGTCTTGGATGGTGTATGCACCACCGACAGACTTGTCGGCAGCGGCGTCGAGGGTGGAGGCGAGGCGAGGAACGGAAACCCGGTCCCCTTTTTGGTTCGCGCTGTCCGAGAAATCGGTGGTGAACGCGGCGAGTGGTGCGATGCCGGCGGTAAAGCCGTTGATGACGCCACGCGAGATGATGTCGTCTTGAATTCCAGTGGTGGAGTTAGCCATGATGTGAGGTAGTTAGTAGATTAGTTGATGGAGAGTTATCGGGCAGCGAGCATCGCCGCCTTGTTGTCGTCCCAGAACTTGGCGGCTGCGCGGGGGTCGCTTTGCTTCAGTTCGCTGTATTGGGCGTAAAGGGTCTTGCCGGATTCGCCGGTGTCGCCGGTGAGTTGCACCGGAGCGGGGTGGCCTTGGGCGGCGAGGATCTCGGAGGCCTTGGCGGCGACTTTTTCCTCGGTGACTTCGGCGGCGGCGGTCAGCTCGATGAGGGCTTCCACGTTTTCAGCGGCGAAGGCTTGGGCGGCGTCGAGATTGGCCTGCACTTCTGAGAGGTCGGCTTGGAGCTGGGCGTTGATCTCTGCCAGCGGGGCGAGTTCCTCGATGCGGGCCTGGGCGGTGCCGAGGTCGGCGCGGAGGGTTTCGGACTCGGCAAGCGAGGCTTCGAGTTGTGCGACCTGGTCGTTGCCGGGGAAGAGTTTTGCGAGAATGCTCATGTTGCCCTTTTCGGCGGTGTCAAATTCGGCCTTGGCTTTCCCGTCCTTGAGGACGACATGGACGAAGCCGTTTTCCTCGGCTTGGTCCGCGGTCATCCAGGTCTCCGCAAACATCAGATTGCGGATGGCCTTCTCGTCGCCGCCGGTGCGGTCGGCATAGATGCCGGCGATCTCGGAGCTGATGCTTTCCAGCAGGTCAGCGTTCTGGCGGAGAGTGCGGGCGTCGCCGCGGACGATGGTGGAGGCTTCGTGGATCATGATGCGCGAGCCGTGGGTCATTTGCCGCTTGTCGCCAGCCATCAAAATCACGCTACCCATCGAGGCGGCGATGCCGTTGACGGTGGTGGTGACTTCGACGCCGCGGGCGGAGATGCCGCGCAGCGCGGAGTAAATCCGCTGGCCCTCGAAGACGCTGCCGCCTGGGGAGTTAATTTCAACCTCGACGGATTCGAGCGCGTCGTCGGCAGCGCAGACCACGTTGTTGATGGACATGATGCCGACTGCGGCCGGGCCGTAGAGCGCATCGAGTTCCTCGATGAGCTTGTCGGCGGAGTCCTTGTGGACGCCGTCATTCAGCCGGAGCTTGCCGGCGCGGTTTTCAATTTGGAGGAGTTTCATTCGGATCGGTGGGTGAGGGGGTGGAGGGTTCGTTAGGGGTCATCATGGCGAGTTCGCGCTGGTCGATGGTGATGCCGTATTTCTCGCCGACCTCGATGGCGATGGTCTGGCGCAGGGCGGCTTCCTCCGCTTTCTGGCGGATGACGTCCTTGTATTCCTTGCCCATCGCGGCGGTGATGTCGGAGGCGGATTTGAAGCCGAGCTTGTAGGCGCTCTCCAGTTCCTTCATCACGCGACCGTCGTCGATGGTGAGCTTGGGCGGGGTGGAGAATTCCCACTTCCACCAGTCGTTAGACTGCGGGAGGTCGCCGCGCTTCTGGG
>JBILYL010000159.1:0-6223 GCA_044377775.1 Bacteroidia bacterium | reverse complement strand
CTTAATGCGGAGAACCAATGTCCTGAATGCGAATAATGCTGAAGGGTATGATATTAATACATCCCTGAAGTTGACACGGAAATTTAAAAACCGGGATCGTTTGTTTCGAATGAATTACAATTTAACGCTGACTGACAATAATTCCCTTGGTTATTTAAAGTCATATAATAGTCAGTACGATTCAATTATTACAAATGACAGTATCGATCAGCAAAAAACAAATGCAAGCCATTCACAAACACACAACGCATCAATTGTTTATACTGAGCCATTGACAAAAAAAATAAAACTTGAATTTGATTACAATTTTAATTATTCGATTTCTGAACAAAGTAAAAAGTCGCAGGAGCTCACCAATGGTGAATATGATGCTGTTGATTCAGTACTTACGAATGATTTTGAAAATGTTAAAATGATAAACCGGTTCGGATTAAAATTTATTCACGAAACAAAAAAACAATCTTTTAATTTTGGTGCCCGCATCAGAAATGTTGATGTTAAAAATACAAATCTGATCACCAATCAGTTAGTGAAGCAGTCGGTTAATAATGTTTTGCCATTCCTTGGCTATATGTACAGATTTTCTCAGAGTATGAGGTTTAAGTTTACGTACACAACTTCTTCTGCGCAGCCGAGCATCAATCAATTGCAACCGATCCCGGATAATAGCAACCCGAATCAGGTGAAACTGGGGAATCCTAATCTTGTGCCTACGTTCAGCAATAATTTCAATGTTTCGTTTAATTCTTACAAACCCGTAAGTGGAAAATATATGTGGATGAGCCTTAATTTTTCAGCTGTTGATAATGCATTTGCGAATTCGGTTTCTTACGACAGTTTGGGGCGTACCGTTTCTCAGACTTTAAATGTAAATGGAAATTATAATGGAGGTGGTTACATCGGGGCAGGATTGCCACTTTTCTCAAAAGTGCTGACCATTTCTCCCAGCATCAGCAGTAACTATTATAAATATTCAAGCTACATAAATCTTCAGAAAAATGTAACCACAACATTAAATAATAATTTTGAACTGAAGCTTGATGTGGATATCGACACGCTGGCTTTTTCGGTCGGATATAGTTATGACTATAACGATCCGTCTTCTTCTTTGAGTACCGCTTCCAATAAGCCCTATTCTTCACAGTCTGTTGATGCGTCTTTCAGATTAAAATTACCTTTCAAGCTCTTATTTGAAACAGATGTCAAATATGTGATCAATAGTCAAAGAACAGAAGGATATAATCTTAATTATACAGTATGGAACGCTACGATAAGTAAAATGTTTCTGAAAAATGAAAATCTTATTTTATCAATAAATGGCAATGATATTTTAAATCAGAATATAAGTAATACAAGAACGATCCAGGATAATGTGATCACAGATGATAAAACGAATATTATATCCAGGTATTTTTTATTAAAACTGACATATAAGTTTAACAGCACAAAGACAAAAGATAATGACGATTATTTCTAAAGCGATTCTGTTTTTAATACCTGTATTTTTTTGTGGAGGTGAATTGCTTGGGCAAATCACTTCCGGAAAAATTGTATTTGAACGTAAAACCAATTTATATAAAAAATTCAAAGATGATAATGTCAGAGAATGGTTAAAAGACGAAGATAAAAGTAAAGTTGATTTTTTCGAATTGTACTTCAACGACTCATTGTCTGTTTTCAAACCACAGGAAAGTGACTTGAAAGAACGGATGAGTTGGGCAACGAGTAAAAATACGATCTATCAGAATTTTGAAACAAAGAGTATACTTTCTATTAAAAGTGTATGGGGCGAAGCATTGTATGTCCAGGATACATTAAAAAAACGTGAATGGAAAATCACAGATAGCAAACGTGTGATTAGTGGATATAGCTGCCGTAAAGCGATCTGGGAAATGAACGACAGTACCCGAATCTATGCCTGGTATGCCGATGATATTGTCGCGAATGTTGGTCCTGAAAGTTTTTGTGGTTTGCCAGGAGCAATATTAGGTTTGGCAACTGAAGATGGAGGAGTAATTTATTTTGCAAAAAGTATTGAGGTCATTAAGCCCGAATTAGCCATATTAATACCTAAAAAAGGAAAAAATAAAATATATACATCAACAGAATTAAAAACAAAATTGGAAAAAGATTTTGGTAAGGATCCCTGGGGGAAAGCGATGATCAAGGAATTGTTCAGTTGGTAGACTTGGCTGTTTTTTTTGCTGCTTCCATTAGTACGCACTTTCCACATGCCTGCTTTTTTTTTATACTTCTGTAGAAGCGGCTTCCTATATAAAAGGATGCGAGTATAAGTAAAATATATACAATTACTTCTTGAAACATAATTTTGTTTATTAGCCCGATTAGAGAGCTATCAAATTTACAAAAAATCATCCGAAGGTGTGCTTATTTTTGATAATTTTAGGCTTTGGATTTATTAGTCTTAGACTCTGTTCGGGATGACGATCTTAAAATTATAATTTAAAATAGCACTATGATCACAGCTGAATCTCCTATTCGTTACGATAGAAAAAAATACAAAGACGATACATTAATAGAACTTTATAAAGGTATTTTGAAGCCCCGGATGATCGAAGAAAAAATGTTGGTTCTTCTTCGACAGGGCCGAATTGCAAAATGGTTTAGTGGAATAGGACAGGAGGCTGGTTCTGTAGGTGCCGCTATGGCTCTCGACAGAGAAGAGTATATATTACCTATGCATCGGAACCTGGGTGTTTTTACAAGCAGGAATATTCCTTTAAATCGTTTGTTTTGCCAATTCCAGGGTAAGCCAAGCGGTTTTACAAAAGGTCGTGATCGCTCTTTTCATTTCGGTACTCAGGAATATAAAATTATAGGAATGATCTCGCATCTGGGACCACAATTGGGTTTGGCAGATGGAATAGCCTTAGGAAACATTTTAAAAAATAACAACAAAGTTACATTAGTATATTCCGGTGATGGAGGTGCAAGTGAAGGTGATTTTCATGAATCATTGAATGTTGCGGCTGTTTGGGACCTTCCTGTTATTTTTGCGATAGAAAATAATGGTTATGGTTTATCAACTCCCAGCAACGAACAATTCCGTTGTAAACAATTTATTGATAAAGGGATCGGTTATGGTATGGAAGCCGTTCAGGTGGATGGTAACAATATTTTAGAAGTGTACGATACGGTTAAACGATTAGCGGAGTCTATCCGCAAAAATCCTCGGCCGGTGTTGCTCGAGCTGATCACATTCCGAATGCGCGGACATGAAGAAGCTTCCGGAACAAAATATGTTCCTAAGGAATTGTTAGAGATATGGGGAAAAAAAGATCCTCTTAATAATTTTGAAAAATATCTGTTGGATGAAGGGGTGTTGGATGAAAAGATGATTGAAGAATATCGTAATGTGATAAAAAATGAAATTGAAGAAGGTCTTGAATTAGCCTACGCAGAAACATTACCTCCACCGAACACCGCCCTGGAATTACAAGATATGTATATGCCTTTTGAATTGGATGAAATAATTCCATCTGGAAATAAAACCAACAAACGGTTTATTGATGCAATTTCTGACGGATTGCGTTTGGCGATGCGTAAACACCCAAATTTAGTGCTAATGGGTCAGGATATTGCAGAATATGGAGGTGTTTTTAAAATAACGGATGGCTTTGTTGAAGAGTTTGGAAAAGCACGTGTTAGAAACACACCATTATGTGAGGCTGCAATTGTTGGAAGTGGATTTGGATTAAGTATAAATGGAATGAAAGCGATGGTAGAAATGCAGTTCGCGGATTTTGTTACAGAAGGATTTAATCAGATCGTTAATAATTTGGCAAAATCACACTACCGCTGGGGGCAAAATGCCGATGTGGTTGTTCGGATGCCTACTGGAGCTGGAGTCGCTGCAGGACCATTTCATTCACAAAGTAACGAGGCTTGGTTTTTTCATACACCCGGACTGAAAATTGCTTATCCAGCCTTTGCAAGTGATGCAAAAGGTTTATTGCTGAGTTCTTTTGAAGATCCGAATCCGGTTATGTTCTTTGAACATAAAGGATTATACCGAAGCATTACCGAAGATATTTCAGATGAATATTATACTATACCCTTCGGAAAAGCCCGTTTGGTGAGAGAAGGAAATGATATTACAATTGTAACATACGGTTTAGGTGTACATTGGGCTATGGAAATGTTGGATAAATATCCTGAAATTAAAGCAGATCTGATCGACTTAAGAACACTTGTTCCTCTTGACAGAGAAGCTATTTTAAAGTCTGTAAATCAAACAGGAAAGGCGATTATTCTTCATGAAGATACACTTACAGGTGGTATTGGAGGGGAATTGGCTTCTATCATAAATGAAAATTGTTTTGAAAATTTAGATGCACCAGTTGTAAGATGTGGAAGTTTGGATACTCCTGTTCCCATGAATGCGGATCTTGAGTGGAACTTTTTACCCAAAGCAAGATTTGAGGAGGCATTGTTAAAATTGTGGAAATACTAACGATTTCATTCCATCTTGTTTCATTCTTTTAAAATTTAATTCCTTTATTCGGATTGTACACTGAAATAATTTTTAAAACACAAGCAGTATAAATAATGTTTTTTAAGTTGAGTTTTTAAGTACGCCTTACAGATTCGAAAAATGATTTATTCGAAAAATGACATTTAATTTGTAACATCATTTTCATAAAATATACTCGTCAAAAAGCGATATTCCCTGAAGATAGCGGTGTTATTTAAGCTGTTTTGCAATAACTATTATTGAGAAGAAATGGAATCATCAGATCCGAAACTGGAGAATTATACTAAATCAATTTTTAATTACTTTTGAGGACAGATGCAAAAATCTAATAACACATTAAACAAAATTATTTACAGGCTCTTAGAGATTAATCATAGCGAGCATATCAATTTGTAAAATGCAGTTTTATCAATTGGTTTAGTAATAAAGGCAAACATATTTGTCTTTTTTGCACGTTCATATGTCTGTGAGTCACTATTTGCTGATGTATAAATGATTGGAATATTGTTGATTTTATTGATATTTATAGCTGTTTCAATACCATCTTGATCTCCATCAATTTTTATATCCATCAAAATATAATCTGGTTTCTCCTTATTTGCAATTTCCAATGCTTCTTTACCGTTTGTAACGGCTGCTATTAATGAACAGCATCCACTGTTAATTATGTAGGTTTCCAATAAAAACGAAAGCAATAGATCGTCTTCTACTATTAAAATTCTTTTATTCATTTTTAAAACAAATTGTTATACTCAAACCTATTTCATTTTTAATTTGGTAACTACCTTTTAATTGTCTTGTAAATATATTCAAAAGTTTGAAGCCCAGTGATTTTGATTTGGAAATATCTATATTAATTGGAATACCTGGTCCATTGTCGGAGATTGTGAATGAAATAGTATCACTATCGTTGTTTTTTTTAAGAATAATATCCATTTTCCCAATAATTTTCGGATCGTTAAAGGCATACTTTAGTGAATTTGTAACCAATTCATTAACAATTAGGGCAATTGGTAATGCCTGTTTTGTTGTAACATAAATCGAATCTAGATCGTAATTTACCTTTATGTCTTCGTTTTTACTAAAAAATTTGATAATAGAATTTACCAATTCCTCAATGTATTCTTTTAGATCTATTTTGGCAAAATTATTAGATTGGTATAATTTTTCATGTATATAAGATATTGCAGATATTCTATTTTGAATTTCTAAGAAATGTTTTCTAATATTTTCATTTTCAATTTCAATTGCTTGAAGCTCAATTATTCCAGATATTAATGCAATGTTGTTTTTAACACGATGATGAATTTCTCCTAAAAGGGCTTCTTTTTCTTTTAAAGAATTCTCCATAGTTATTTCATTTTCCTTTATTATAGTATTGTCTTGAAGTACACCAATAAATGAAAGTTCGTTTTCATCGCCAATGTTTTCTAATAATAATGTAAAATATCTTGTGTCATTCTTTATTCGAATGTTTTCAATTTTTTGATTTGATTTTTTTTGGAAAGAATTTTCAATGAATGAATAGAATTCCTCAGAGTGTTCGAAAATTTCTGAAAAAGAAAATAAGTCGTATTCATTTTTATTAGAGCCAATCATTGATGTTAATTCTTTTGACAGTAATAATTTTTTTTCTATACCTAATAAGTTAAAGTGCCCCAACTTTGAAATTTTTTCAGCATATTCTAAGTTGTATGTTGTTCTGAGGAGATCAGTCGTTTTCTCATC
>JBILYL010000019.1:0-18728 GCA_044377775.1 Bacteroidia bacterium | reverse complement strand
AATCACCAGGAGTCGACCCAATTATAATATTGGTACTGCCTGTTTGACTTACCACCGAATAGTTAGCAGAAGAGGTAAGATCGCGGGAAGCAATACTTGCCTTAACACTAGCCGGAGAGGATCCGTCAATATTCGGAAAACTGAAAGCAAAATTATAAGAAGAAATATTATCAAACAGTTCACCAAACCATTGCCGCCCCGATTTAATAAAATTCACATAATCATTTTCATGAAAACCATAATCATCAAATGTGGTAACATTATTAGTAACGGAAGCAATTGAAGAAGATTGATTCTGAATACGTTTCCCTGCCCCAAGATCTATTGTAATAAAATAATAAGCCGAATCGGAATACAGATTAAGTTTATGTGAAAACTTCGGACAGCTCAATGGGTTATAAGACCATGTTTGAGGACCCTTACCATAAAACAAAACATAGTCCGATGCATCAAAAACACCATCGGTTTCACCTTGCACAAAAATGGCATTTTCAACCAGATCATCCTTGCGGGCAACCGAATTTAATTCGGGTAGCATCCCTCCACCGTTTCCATAAATTCTGATATTCTGAGGATTTAGGGTAGAAACATCTATTCCCAAATTTTGAAAAAAGGAATAAGATAACTTATAGATCCCGTCTTTTGAAAGCCCCATTTTATACCAATTACCTGTCTGAAGTACCGAATTTGAAGCATATATGCGCGGTGCCTTTGTAGTAGCTTTTGCAAATGACCCATCATATAAAATTGAAACGTCAAAGGCGATCAGTTTCTCAAACTTACCGGTACCCAAATTTTTTCGGATTGGAATGAAGGAATAAACACCGTAATTCTGCTTTTTTGAAGTAGAAACGGAAATATCCACCTTTATATCTGATAAAATCAAAGAAGGATCCTTTATTATAGAAGACTCTACTTCCGTTAAGGGCTCGAAAACCGCGTTAAGTAATGAAACAGTAAAACCAATATTATTTCCTGATAAAACTACCTTTTGAGAAAAACGAGGTAAGAAAGCATCTTCAAACACAAATTGAGCACCTGAAAAATTCAAAAATTCCTGAGTGATATTTTCTGAAGGCTTAACAGAACCTGGTGTTTGCCAAGCGATTGTATATTGAGATGACTGTTTTGGAGCGTATTTTGACTGACCCCAAACCGGAACGCCCAAAACAACTATTAAACAGAATAAAATTAGAACACGCATATAATTCTATGATTAGATTTCAAAATTAGTTAAAAATGGGCATTTATTATTGGTGGTAATCATTTTTTATATAGATTTGTGTATGAAATATCTTTAAAAGAGCTTTTTAAGAACGCATTTTTTGGCTGCATATTGCCTTTAAAATAAAAATAATGCCTCTCAAGTGAAACATTTTAGGAAATATTTCAGTATAATTGTGTCCCATTAAAAACAGAATTATTATGTTAAAACGTATCGTTTTAATTTTATTAGTCGTATTTTCATTTGGATCCAGCGAAAAACTATTTGCTCAAGACCCTGAATTTACTCAATTCTACGCCAATCCCTTGTATCTAAATCCGGCATTCGCTGGAACAGCCAGATGCCCGAGAATTAATTTAAATTACCGAAATCAATGGCCGAATATTTCCGGAACATATGTAACGTATTCTGCTTCATATGATCAACATATCGACAAAATTGCAGGTGGACTAGGACTTTTGGTTACAAATGACAAAGCAGGACAAGGTACATTAACGACTACCAATGTTTCTGCAATGTACTCTTACCAATTGAATATTAACCGTGAGTTCTCCATGAAATTTGGCTTTCAAGGCACCTATTTTCAGAAAAGCATCGACTGGAGTAAACTTACTTTTGGTGATATGATTGATGAACGAAGAGGATTTGTTTACAATACAAATGAAGTACCCGGCGTTTCAAAAAAGTCAAATGTCGATTTATCTGCCGGAGTTTTAGGATTTAGTAAACGTTATTTCTTCGGTGCAGCATTCCACCACTTAACTCAACCTGATGAGGGACTTATCGGACCAAGTAAATTACCTTTAAAAATCACAGGCCACGCAGGAGCAGTTCTTCCTGTAGGTGACAAAGGGAACGAAACATATATTTCTCCAAACGTTTTATACCAAAAACAACAGGATTTTCAACAGTTGAACTTAGGTGTTTATGTTGTGAGAGGTGCAATTGTTGGTGGACTTTGGTATCGTAACCAGGATTCATTTATTGCGCTTATCGGATTCCAACAACATTTCTTCAAAGTTGGATACAGCTATGATGTAACGGTTTCAAAACTTACGAATGCAACTGCAGGTTCTCATGAAATTTCTTTTTCATTACAATTCGAATGTAAGCCTAAGAAGAAAAAATTCAGAACAGTTAGTTGTCCTTCGTTCTAAAAAACATTCACATACACAATTTAATATTTAATTAATAGTTTATTACGAATACGCTTATTTACAAACTAAAACAAACGAAATGAGAAAAGTATCAAGCAAGTTTATCGCACTAGCAGCTGTTGTTGCCCTTGCATCTTGTAGCAAGGAGAGATCTCCTGTTACTGCTTGGGAATATAATGAGCCTAGAAACGGAGGATTTGAAGTTGGACCTTATGAAGAACAAGAAACCGGACCAGGATTAATTTTGGTTGAAGGTGGAACGTTCACAATGGGAAGAGCGGAACAAGATGTTACTTATGAATGGAATAATATTCCACGAAGAGTTACTGTTTCTTCATTTTATATGGATCAAACAGAGGTTCGTAACTTGGATTATCTTGAATACTTGCATTGGACAGGTCGTGTATTTGCGGCTAACTTTCCTGATATCTTAAAAAAAGCAACTCCTGACAGTTTGGTATGGCGCGATCGTTTAGCTTACAACGAACCATATGTTGAATATTACTTACGTCACCCTTCTTACAGAGATTACCCGGTAGTTGGTGTTAACTGGCTTCAGGCTTCTGACTTTTGTGCTTGGAGAACAGACCGCGTGAATGAATTCATTTTAGTGCGTGAAGGAATTCTTGATTACGCTCCTACTCCCACGGAAAACGATTATTTTAACACGGATCAGTATTTAGCCGGAAAATGGACAGGACCAGTAAAAACACCAATCCCAAGCATGGATCCTAACGGAGGTGAGCGTTTAGTGAGAATGGAAGATGGTATCTTTTTACCTCGTTATAGACTCCCAACAGAAGCTGAATGGGAATTTGCTGCTTATGGTTTAATTGGAAATACAATTGGTGAGCGTATCACCGATAGAAGATTATATCCTTGGAATGGTCACGGTACTCGTAACCCTGATTCAAAATACTTAGGTCAGATGTTAGCGAACTACCAACGTAGTAATGGTGACATGATGGGTAATGCCGGTCGCTTGAATGATGCGGGTGATATAACTACTCCTGTTTTCTCTTATTGGCCAAACGATTACGGTTTGTATAATATGGCTGGTAACGTTTCTGAGTGGGTTATGGATGTTTACCGTCCACTTTCTGCTGAAGATAAAGCTGATTTCCGTCCTTTCCGTGGTAATGTTTTTAAAACACAAGAACGTGATATTGATGGTATCATGATCAGCGATACAATTAAATATGATGCTGACAGTAACATCATTTCACTTCCGGGAATGGTTCGTTGGAGAGATGTTAGTACAGCTTTCCCTGACGATAACTTGGATGAAAGAAGAAATTACAAATATGCTGATAACATCAACTATTTAGATGGTGACGTTCAGTCTCAAGCGGTAGGATTAATCGGAGCAAGCTGGAGCGAACCATATGATCCAGCTTCAGGAAAACCTGAATCAAGCGGAATGTATGAGTATGCAAATACGTCTATGATCAATGATAAAGCCCGTGTTTATAAAGGTGGTTCTTGGAAAGACCGTGCATATTGGATGGTACCAGGAACAAGAAGATATTTGGATCAACGTCAGTCAACAGCATGGATCGGTTTCCGTTGCGCAATGACACGTGTTGGTAGCCCTGTAGGATTAGGAAAATAATTCTTATAGAACTAATAACAAAAAAAACCTCCCGAAATTTCGGGAGGTTTTTTTTATATATGTTACACAACTTCTGCAACCGTAAATGTGCTTCCGCCAACAAATACAAGATCATTTTCCGAAGCCTGTTTTTTTGCCGCAGCTAAAGCATTCTTTACAGAAGTATATGCTTCTCCCATCAGACCTAACACTTTAGCCTGAAGAAGCAAGTCCTGTGCTGGCAAAGCGCGTGGTATGCCTGCTTTGCAAAAATAATAGGTCGCATTAGTGGGAAGCATACTCAGAATTTTAGTAATGTCTTTATCACTTACTACTCCCAACACAAAATGAAGATGATCATAATGCGTCAACTTTATCTGGGCTAATACTTCTTGTATCCCTGATTCATTGTGTCCGGTATCAGCAATTACGAAAGGCTGGCGGGATAAAATTTGCCAACGACCTAATAATCCGGTTTGCGAAATCACATTTTTTATTCCTTTGCGAATGACATCTTCTGAAAGTTCAAATCCTTTTTGATTCAATATTTCAATTGCACACAAAACCGTAGCAACATTTTTTTGCTGATATAAACCTAACAATTCACTTTCAAGATCCTTATAAATCAAAACGCCTTCTTTTTCAATGTCCATTTTCAGCAAATTGTTTTCAGCAATAACCTGTCTGACATTTTTTACTTTATATTGTTGATCAGCAAAGACAAGCGAAGTGTTTTTATCAATTGCCGCATTGATAAATACAGTTTTTGAATATGCTTGCGTTTCACCAATAACAACAGGCACTTCACTTTTAATGATACCTGCTTTTTCGTGAGCAATTTTTTCAATCGTATTACCTAATAAAGCCGTATGATCGAAACTGATATTTGTAATCACAGAAACTTCGGGGTGAATGACATTCGTTGAATCTAGGCGTCCGCCAAGCCCTACCTCTATTACAGCAATATCAACATTTTCCTTTGCAAAATAATCGAATGCAAGACCAACAGTCATTTCAAAAAAGGAGGGCTGAATTTTTTCAAAATCCGATTTATAATTCGCAACAAAATCAACTACAAACTCCTCAGGAATTAATACCCCATTAATTTTTATTCGTTCTCTGAAATCCTTAAGATGTGGTGAAGTATAGAGTCCGACCTTTAATCCGGCAGACTGAAAAACAGAAGCAAGCATATGAGAAGTAGAGCCTTTCCCATTAGTACCAGCAACATGAATAGATTTGAATTTATGTTCTGGATTACCAAGTAATCTGCAGATAGCAATCGTATTGTCTAAATCTGCTTTATAGGCAGAAGCACCAACACGTTGGAACATGGGAAGCTGACTGAATAAATAATCGATAGTTTGTTGGTAATTCATATTATACTCCTGTGTTGTTCGACTAAGCCCAACGTAACTATCTTCCGTCATTGCGAGGAACGAAGCAATCTCTCATGATGAAGGCATTCGCCACCAATAAATAGAGATTGCTTCGTTCCTCGCAATGACGTGTTTAAATAAAGTAACGTCACAAAGTTTAATCGAAGACTTTCCAACAAAAGTAATTGAATTTTATTCTAAAGTAAAGACGAAAGTATAAGTTCCCCGTTGTTCTTTTGTACCATCGGGGCTCGGACTAAATTTCACTTCTTTGGCGGCACCACGCGCTTTTGCATACAACTTTGAACTTTGAGTAGTTGACCCACGTTGTCCGGGAGTCGCTTTAATTACATTCCCTTTCTCATCTACTATAATTTCAACAACCACTTTCCCTTCTTCTTCTGAGTCCGTCATACGTTCAGGCTTTTTAACCAATGAACGGCCTTTTAAATCCCAACCGCTGCCTCCGGGCCCAACAGTTGGACCATCACCAAAACCGGTACCAGGTCCAGCACCAATGCCCACATTATTACCAGTCCCTGTTCCACCTGTATTTTTCCCGCCATCTCCTTTACCCTTTTTTTCCTTCATGGCTTTAATCCGCGCCAAGGCCTTTTCTAATTCTTCGCGTTCCTTTTTTTCTTCCGGGCTGAGAACATCAACTTTTGTTTCAGAAGTAGAATTGGGATTTGTTTTCACAGTCACATCCGTTTCCGTATCATCAGTAACAACATTAGCAGCATCACTTGGCGAAGTTGCAGCAGCAACCTCTGTACTTGCAGCCATTTCGGGATCATTTTCACCGGAACCGCCACTTTCGCTATTCCCGGTACCTTCCATGCCTAAACCAATTTCAATTTCTGGAACAGGCTTAATTTCAAAAGGAGGAATAGGTGTGATGAATACAATTAAAACAAAAAGCAAAAACAACAGGGCATGAAAACCGATTGTAAATGCCAGAGCAAAATATTTATTTTTGTTTTCTACCGCTTCCATTTTTATTTATTTGTAGGCTTGGTTGCTAATACCATTTTTACTCCCAATGAATATCCTATCTGCATTACATCCGCCAGATCCTGAATTGACAGTGTATTATCAAATTTTAAAACAACAGTTGGCGTTTCCACTTTCGATATTTCAAATTTCAAAGCATCCTCTAACTGGGTAAAAGAAATGGGCGTTTTATTTATCACGTACTGATGATTTGCATCAACCTCAATGGTGATTTGCTGTTTTTGCATTTGCTCTGCAGGCTTTGAGCTTGGCAAAGTCAACTTCAGTACACTCGGATTTGCGAGTGTAGATATGATGAGGAAGAACAACAAAAGAAAGAACATGATATCATTTAATGATTCAGTACTAACTTCGGCAGCCTCTTTATGTCTTCTTTTTATTTTCATTTTTATTTCGTTGGCTCTTGTAATAGATCAATAAATTCTACAGATGCAGTTTCCATTTTATTTACGGTTTTATCCAGCATTGCATTTAAGATGTAATAACCAATAAATGCTAACAAACCAACAACCAAACCGGAAGCACTCGTGATCATCTTTTGATATAGACCGGTTGAAATAACACCGATACTAATATTGTCCGTTAATGATATATCATAGAAAATTTTAATAACACCTGCAATTGTACCAATAAAACCAAAGATGGGAGCAATTCTACCAATCAAACTTAACACACTCAGATTTTTTTCAAGTCTGTTTAACTCTAGTTTACCAACACTTTCCATCGACTCTTCAATTTCTTTGATCGGCTTACCAATACGACTCACACCCTTTTCAATCATCCGGGCAGCAGGACTAACAGTATTTCTGCAAAGTGATTTTGCAGCATCAATGTTTCCGTTATGGATAAAATCTTTGATGCTATTCATGAAATTCTTGTCCAGTTTAGATGCTTTACTGATCGTCATAAAACGCTCAAAGAAAAAGTAAATTGTTAACACGGAGAGTAGTCCCATTGGAATCATAATGATTCCACCTTTCATGATCAGATCAAGCAGTGAAAGAGAATCCTGTTTAGGTATTACAATTGTTGACGTGGCAGGCACTGCTGCTGTTTGTGCTGCAACATTTGCAACTGTATCCGCGACCTGGTTTGCAACTTCAGCTGCACCAGAAACAATTTGAATTAAGACCGAATTTAACATGTGAATTAGTTTAGATTATATAACTATACAAAAGCAATCGAGAGTAAAATACCCGCGATTGCTAAATTACTTTATAAGCAAAGGCTACAGTTTGTGCAAGCGCTCAACTTATAAACACCGGATTGTTTATTTAATCCTGAATTTTATAGGCAGATTACATTGCACCCTGGCTGGTTTACTTTTGTTCATCCCGGGTTCCCATAGAGGCATAATTCCCACAACACGCATGGCTTCCTGCTCACAACCATCACCAATCCCTTTCAATAATTTTATATCAGTAATGCGTCCATCCATCTCAACAACAAAGGTGACAAAAACGGTTCCGGAAGTTCCGTTCTCAACCGCAGCTCTTGGATAAACTAAATGATCGGCAATAAATTGTGCCATGTTATCCAATTTGGGCATTTTATCTGCAAATTTCTCTACAGGAGGCGGAGTTGTGTTCACCGGTGGAATCGGCAGCTTTATCTCCGGATCATCTTTTGCTGTGCTATCATTACCATTCGGATTGGTATTCTTACTAATATTTTGCTGATCATTTGTCTGATCATTTTTATCATTCGGATTATCTGATGCCACTTTTTGCCCCGAAGTAGATTTAGGTGTCGCCTCCACTTTCTTTTTCGGGACAACTATCGGTTTATCCAACTTAGGGATCTCGATAACTCTGCCAAAAGGAATAGCAGGAGGATCATTCCCTGTGAAAACCGGAATCTTCACTTCTCTGTTTGTCAAAAAAATCGCTAACAAAGCGAGTAAAGCAAAAAAAGTTGTAGTAAGTAGTAATGAAATTGTAACATTATCACTGTACGACCTTCTCATGGCATATGCGCCATATGCTTTGTTTCTATTTTCGAAAACTAATTCGTTTAAGTTTTCCCCGGAGTTGATGGATGGATTCATGGCGATTAAGTTAAAGGGTTTTACTATTTTATTTCTGATACTAAGATGCCTGGTTATTAAAAATTCCATAACCGTTTGTGATTTTGATTATGCTTTAAAACCATTTAAGCAGGGGATCTGTCCAGAAAATAAGGAAGTACTTAACCGTTTTGAAAATTATTTACGGGGATGTAAAATTGTCTTCGGAAATATAACGCAATTTAAATCCGTTTATTGTGTGTGTTCAAACCGGAACGAATATTAGTATCATTTTTTTATTTAGAAGCAAATTAAATAAAGCAAAACTCCAAAAAAAAAGAAGTGAAAAAAATTATGTATTTATATTTTTATGTTTTAAATTTATATTCAAATACAAAAGACCGGAAATAAGAGATCAAAAAATATTTGTTTTTTTTCAATTTTTTTTTGATTGAAAAATATTTTTTCAGAAATTTGTATTGTGAGTAGTACTTTAAAATAAAAAAACATTTTGCAAAACAAATTTCATTAGAAATGAAAAAGCCAAGCAATACAAAAAAGAGTCCTGTTAAAAAAACTTCCGAAAAGGGAAAGGATTCAGGAGAGTTGAGAAAGCCGTCTAAGCTGACTCCATTAAAAGAAAAGGACAAAAAGAACTGGAAAAGCAGTCTTGATGATGAAGAGGATGAATTTACAATGGAAGATGATGTGAAACTAGAAAGCAATTTCGATGATGATGATGACGATGCGGATGAATTCTATGATGATGATTTCTAATAATAACTACCCAACAGCTTCCTTTAAAAGGGAAGCTGTTTTTTCTACAAATAAACAGCACCTCCGCAACTATCACGCATCGCTCCGGTAACACTCTTCAGACAATTCACTTCATTCCTCATTCTGAGTACTCCTAAAAAAGCAAAGATCAAAGCTTCCTTATATTCAACAGTATTGTTATCAGGAATGATCAATTGATGCTCTGTCTGCTTTTGAATACACTCCATCAGAAAAGAATTATAAACACCTCCACCGGTTACGAGGATTTTCCCTTTCGGCTTATTTTTTAAGGATTTAGCGATCTGAAAAGCGATGTGTTCACAGAACGTGCGCAGCATATCATTATCTGCAAGTTCATAAAGTTCTAATAAGGGACTGATATTTTTTAAAACCCATTCTTTCCCTAAAGACTTCGGGCTATCCGGAATCATTTTATAAAATCCTATCTGATTTAATTCGTTCAGCAAATAGCCGCTCAGCAAACCTTCCCGAGCCATATTTCCACCATCATCAAACGGCTTACCGGTTTTTTCCGCGATCGCGTTCATGACAATGTTAACAGGACAAATATCATAGGCAATGCGCTGCCCATTAAAGTGGTACGATACATTTGCAAAACCACCTAAATTCAGACAAAAATCATATTCAGAAAACAATAATTTATCGCCAATAGGTACCAATGGAGCACCTTGTCCGCCTAAAGCAACATCTGTCGTCCGGAAATCACAAACAACAGGCAAGTTACATTTTGCAGAAACAGCACTCCCCGAACCAATTTGAACAGTCAGCTTTTTGCCCGGCTGGTGAAAGATCGTATGTCCGTGTGATGCAATAAAATCGGCCTTAATATCATTTTTTATTATGAAATCCGAAACCATACAGCCAAGGTAATGTCCATAGTCAACATTTGTTTGCTGAAAGAACAATGCGTTGCAAGATTCAAGGCTAAGAAATGTTTTTTTCCATTGCTCGGAATAGGCAATCGTCTGAGCCGCTTTAATTTCAAAATTCCATTGATCATTCTCGAATGTAAACCGACAAAATGCCATATCCAGCCCATCAAGTGAGGTTCCTGACATTAAGCCGATCACGTTATAAGTCGCCCTATCCATATTTGTCATAAACTATTAGCAAAATTTAAATTTAAAATATACATTTGCTTTCCGTCCCGAACGAATGATCTTTTTCGGGTTGGTCTCAAAAATAAAGCAATTTTTAACATAAAATTTATTCAAAATGTTATTTAACTTAACAGAAGAGCACTTAATGATTCAGAAGGCTGCTCGTGATTTTGCAAACGATGTACTAAAACCAGGAGTAATTGATCGCGATGAGCATCAAAAATTCCCTGCCGATGAAATAAAACAAATGGGTGAGTTAGGCTTTATGGGCATGATGGTAGACCCGAAATACGGTGGTGGCGGAATGGATTGCGTATCTTATGTATTAGCGATGGAAGAAATTTCAAAAGTTGATGCCTCCTGCTCCGTTGTGATGAGTGTAAACAACTCGTTGGTATGCTGGGGACTAGAGAAATTCGGAACAGAAGAACAAAAACAAAAATACTTAATACCCTTAGCCAAAGGAGAGATCATTGGCGGATTCTGTTTGTCGGAGCCGGAAGCAGGTTCTGATGCTACGTCTCAAAAGACAACAGCAATCGACAAAGGAGATCATTATTTGGTGAACGGAACAAAAAACTGGATTACGAATGGTAATTCGGCATCTGTATTTTTTGTGATCGCTCAAACGGATATTTCAAAAGGGCATAAAGGAATTAATGCTTTGATCATTGAAAAAGGAGCACCTGGATTTGTGGTAGGACCCAAAGAAAATAAGCTAGGAATCAGAGGTTCAGATACACATTCATTAATGTTCACGGATGTAAAAGTTCCTAAAGAAAACAGAATTGGCGAAGATGGATTTGGTTTTAAATTCGCGATGCAGGTATTATCAGGCGGAAGGATCGGAATTGCATCTCAGGCATTGGGAATTGCCTCCGGAGCATACGAATTGGCATTGGCTTATTCAAAAGAGCGTAAAGCGTTTGGAAAAACGATCAATCAGCACCAGATCATTCAATTTAAATTGGCCGATATGGCTACCGAAATAGAAGCGGCACGTTTACTTTGCATTAAAGCAGCGTGGATGAAAGATCAGCATATGAATTTTGATAAAGCAAGTGCAATGGCTAAAGTATTCGCTTCAAAAGTAGCGATGCAAACCACTGTGGAAGCTGTTCAGATACACGGAGGATATGGATTTGTTAAAGAATACCATGTGGAGCGCTTGATGCGTGATGCGAAGATCACTCAGATCTATGAAGGAACAACTGAAGTTCAGAAGATCGTTATCTCAAGAGCATTACTGGCTTAAAGAACCAGCTTAATTTATAGAAAAAGTCCCGAGGTTTACTTGGGACTTTTTTATTTTAGAAGACAGTAGAGTAAAAGATTTTTTTATACAAAAAATAAAAAAGACAGGTTTTACCCTGCCTCTTTACGATCGTCCTCCTAGTTCCGGGTTGACCGGTAAAAAGATTAATGCAAAACTAGGTTCATTCTGAGCACATTTAAATGATCTGAATCAATTTCGATATAGATATTAATCACAGATCATCAAAAGAAAATTGAATTGTTCAAAGGAATTTGAATTACAATTTCTTATGTATCTCACTGATGGGTATACTTTTTTTCTGCTTCCTGAAAAAGGGATATTTGAGATCGATACATAGCCTTTCATTTTCGTTTATATAACTCAAGGAAAAAGCTGCCCACACAATAACCGGAAGTATCCAATAAAATAAAGGGAACAGCCAAAATGAACTCAAGTTGTAAAGCAATGGGCGATCAGGATCCTTTCCCTCCAAAAGTATTTCAACCTTTTCATGTGGTGAATAAATAGAATTCTCCCTTCCTCTGAATTGATAAACGCTATCTTTCATCCGGTATTCGATGATAGGAAAAAACAAATTGTCGGACTGAGGTGTTTTCACGTCACCAGCTTCATCAATATAAAACACAAAAGTGCCTTGCACCTTTTCAGAGGTAATAATGAGACTTAATCTGTTGAGTAAGTATAAGAGAAAGATAAATCCCAGTCCTAAAAGTAATAGTTTTAATTTGCTGAGTTTAAGCATGCCATTATAATTTAAGATACGATGAAAAAGATTTCTCCACTTCGGTCGAAATGACCTACAACTAAAAAAAGTTATAGGACATCCACAACCTTTTCCAATTTAATTCCACGCGAGCCTTTAATAAGAACGGTAGCATCTTTTATTTGATGTTGCATTAAAAACTGAACCAAATCATCACTGGAAGCAAATGTTTTAGCATTCACCTTTCCACCGGCTTTTACAAAAAGTGACCCAACCAGAAAAGCATTTGAAATATTTTTTTGTTTCAGAAGTTCGACAATCGCATCATGCTCTTTTTCGCTCTCTGAACCCAACTCAAGCATGTCACCAAGTATCACAATTTTATTTGACTGATTCAACGTTGCGAAATTTTCAATAGCCAGACTCATGCTGGATGGATTCGCATTATAATAATCCAATATCAACGTGTTGTACTTTGTCTTTTGTAATTGAGAACGATTATTTGACGGGGTATATTCTTTCAGTGCCTGATTAATGAATACGTCTTCAACTTTAAAATAATTTCCAATACATGCAGCGCACAATAAATTATAATAATTATAAATACCAACCAGTTGGGTAGAAACGATCTCCGACTTTTTAATATTGGCGGCAGAATAGCGAGTTCCCCATTGAAAAGAAATATATTCCCCATTATTTTCAACTACAACACCAACAATATCATATAATTTTTTTGTACCATAGGTTACCCTTTCAATTCCTGCAGATAGTTCAACCAGAACATCATCATCGCCATGAACAAATAATTTTCCTTTTTTTTGCTGAATGAATTTATATAATTCACTTTTCCCTTTAATAACACCTTCTATTCCACCAAAGCCTTCCAAGTGAGCTTTACCAATGTTTGTAATAACACCAAAATCGGGTTCGGCTATTTTACTAAGCATATCGATCTCGCCCTGATGATTAGCACCCATTTCTATGATGGCAATTTCATGTTCTTTCCGTATATTTAAAAGAGTAAGCGGAACACCAATGTGATTATTTAAATTTCCAACCGTTGCAAGCACCTTGTATTTTTTGGAGAGGACTGCATTGATCAATTCTTTAGAAGTTGTTTTACCATTAGAACCAGTGATTCCAATAACTGGAATATTCAGTTGTTTGCGATGATGATTTGCTAATTGCTGAAGAGCTGTAAGTACGTCATCTACTAAAAAATAGTTATCATCTTTTTTATATTGTGCTTCATCAATCACTGTGTATGCGCAACCCATTTCAATTGCTTTTTCAGCAAACAGATTTCCGTTAAAATTTCCGCCTTTGAGTGCAAAGAAGATCGATCCGGGTTTGATGTCCCGTGTATCCGTGCAAACGGAAGGGTGATTTAAAAAAACAGAATAAAGTTTGTCTATCATAATGTTGTCGACTTCTGTCCTTCACGTCTCTGGATTGGAGTAGTGAATTACTTTTTTATTTTAGTTTTTCCGGAATAATACAAACCGGAATTGGATTCATTTTGTGCTGATTTGCCTTATTCATTCTGGTAAAAATATCCAACACTATTTTTTGTCTTTCGCTCAATGTTGACCGTTCGCCATTAAGTTCAATAAAGGTCATAGCCCATTCCAATTCATCGTAGCTTGCACCGATCTGATCTTCATCACTTCTGCTATCAGCAAAAAGTCCGTCCGTTGGAGGAGCAGTTAAAATAGAACTTGCCACACCAATTTCTTTGGCCAGCGTATACACTTCCGATTTCATCAGATCCGCAATAGGGCTGAGATCAACACCACCATCACCATATTTTGTAAAAAAACCTATTCCAAAATCTTCCACTTTATTCCCGGTACCTGCAACCAGCATTTTATGGTGACAAGCAAAAGCATATAAGGTGGTCATGCGCAATCGGGCGCGCGTATTTGCCATTGTTAGCCAATCCTGGATATCAGTTGGTAAAGCAGTGCTGATCGTTTTAAAGGTATCTGTAAGTTCCACTTCGTGTGAAGAAACATTACTAAAATTAGACTTTAGCCAGAGAATGTGTTCCTGTCCGCGATCGTATTCAGGTTTATGCTGATAGATGGGCATATTGAGGCAAATAACCGGTCTACCAGTTTTCGCACAAAGCGTAGAAGTAAGTGCAGAATCGATTCCACCTGAGATGCCGATAACGAAACCTGCGGTTTTGCTTTGTTCAGAATAATTGGATAGCCAATTAACAATGTGCTGAATAACGTCTTGATTTTTCATTACCCAAAAATAAAAATCCCGACCTCATAAAAATGAGATCGGGATGAATGTTACTAACTATTGTTTGTTAGAATAAAACACCAACTGTTAAAACGACAGCGTTTGATTTTAAAGTCTGAGGTAATTTTTCATAAGTAACTGCAAGATTACCATCGTATGTTTTTCTTTCGATGTAATCAGAACTGCTTTTCACAGAATTGGTCAATCCTAAATTATAATTCAGTCCAAACACCAATGAAGTTGTTCCTGAAAGATTCATTTCTGCTCCTAAACCAAATGCCAAAGATCCTTTAAAGAAAGCCATATCTTTAGTCACATCCACCTTACTTTTTGTTGCATTTTGACCAGCACCAGAAGAAGGGGCAATAACTGTTAAATCATCAGTAGCATTTGCTTTCCATCTGAATGAAGCATTAAATCCAAATTGTCCGAAATAAGTCATTGTTCCTATTTCCTTTGTTTTTAGTTTCAACATAATTGGAAGCGTAACATAAGTTGCTTTGTATTGGCGTCCGTTTAATTGATAGTGAGTATTTCCCAAAACCCACGAAGCAGAAGTATCTGATGAATTGTAAGGTTGAATCTTATCATCCGCTATATTATAATAGTAACTCATTGTGCTTGTGTTAGCAACAACGCCACCATTATTATAGATTACTTTTCCACCTTCTGCATCAATTTGCAGTCCCGTTTGAAAAGAAGCTACTTTCGCTAAGCGAAATTCAAGGATCAATCCCCCGCCAAACTTAACGCCTGCACCATCTCCAGTAATTAATTTCCCATCTGGTTTATACCAGTTCACAGATGGAGTTACTTTCAATCCAAAGCGGAAATTTTTCATTTCATTTGCGCCATCTTGCGCCAAAACAAATTGTCCTGCGAAAGCAAGTGCAGTTATTGTAAGGATTTTCTTCATTTTTTTCATATTTTTGGGGTTATAAATGTACGGGACATTAATCTCAGACAATATTAAGTATATTTTTTTATATGAAAAATTTTAGTGCCTACATATCTGTTATTTTGTTTTTAACACTTGCAAGTTGTGGAAGCGACCGTTTAGATGTGAACACGTCAGACAGCCCCATTCAGAACATCACGATCCTGAGACTGGAGCAGGACATCTTTAATATGGACACAAACAACATTGAAATGGCCAGCAAGGAGTTGCAGGCGAAATACGGGAAATTCTATACCACCTTTATCTCAATGATCTTGAACAATGGCGGATTAAGGGATTCCTCTTATTCCTTTCGGATGAATAGTTTTATCCGGGATTATTATATGCACAAGGCCTACGAAGATTCTCAAAAAAAATACCCGAACACCGATGCGATTAAAGAAAAATTACTGAAGAGCTACCAACGTTTCAATTATCATTTTCCAAAGAGAGCGATACCACAGGCAATAACCATGATATCAGGGTTTAATTATTCGGTGGTTATGGCCGACAGTACACTTGCGATCGGCATTGAAACTTATTTGGGAAGCAACAGTGAATTTTACACCGGATTAGGTATACCAAAATACAAATCGATGTTTATGAATGAGGAAAATATCGTTCCGGATGCCATTCGCCAATGGATGTTAACAGCGTTCCCAAACAACATGAACAAGCAGGATTTTTTAAGCGAAATCGTTTACATGGGTAAAATCATGTATTTAACAGATGCTGTTTTGCCTGAAACACCTGATTCTTTAAAAATTCAATATTCAACAGCTCAATTAGACTATTGCCATCAGAATGAATTTAACATTTGGAGTTATTTTGCTGCGCAGAAAACTTTGTATACCACAGACCAGGCAGAAATCATTAAATTTACTGCTGATGGTCCGTTTACCAGCGCAATAAGTAAAGAAGCACCGGCCAGAATAGGACATTGGATCGGTTGGCAATTGGTGAGACAATACATGAAAAACAATCCGGAATTATCTTTACAAGACCTTATGAATGAAGAAGATGCGCAGTTATTATTAGCAAAATCAAAATACAAGCCCGGAAAATAAAAAAACAATAATTCAGATACTTAAACAACAAATACATTATGAGAGAATCGGAGATCAATTTTAAAATTACGCTGGATGAGAATAATTTGCCTGAGAAAATCGACTGGAGTGCTTCTGAAGGAGCAGAACAAAGCAGCAGCAAGGCAGTAATGATTGCACTTTGGGACGCAAAGGAAAACAACACCCTCCGGATTGACCTTTGGACTAAAGATATGATGGTGGATGAAATGAAGCAATTTTACCATCAATGCCTATTATCGATGGCAGACACCTTTGACAGAGCGACTGGAGAGACGGAAGCGGCAAAAGAAATGAGAGGATTTGCACAGCATTTTGGAGAAAAACTGGAATTAATTGCAAAGAAGCAACCTTAAGCATTTAATCAGCATCTACATTAGTGTGCAAAAATTTGGTTTTTTAGACTAAAATCACTTATTTTTGTTTTAATACTCAATATACCGGTAAACATGAAAAAAACTACTAAAAGCATTTTCAGTCATTCGTTCGCTATTTTAGCTTTAACAGGCGGAATATCTTCTTTGGCTTCTGCACAGACCATCTTCTTTAATAATGGTGCTCAGATCTTCACGGCCTCAGCAGCAATTGTTCAGGTTAATGGTGGATTTCAAAATGATGGCGCAGCAGGTACAACTCCGGTGTTTGAAAACAATGGAACAATGACCATCGCAAATAGTGGAACACCCGGAAGTGTTTTTCTGACAAACGGTTCAACGTTACAAGGTGACGGAACTATTTTTGTAGAACAAGACTGGACGAACGATGCCACTTTTACAGCAGACAACAGCACAGTGAATTTCAACGGAGATTTACAGCAATTCATAACAAGTACAATTGCAACAGTTACCACGTTTAACAATTTAACATTGAGTGGTTCCGGTGTTGGAACAACTAACCGTAAAAAAACGCTTCAATTTGTAAATGCGAATGTAGGAACAAATGGTATTTTAACCATTAACGACCGCGAATTGGAAACCCAAACAAATACAATGTTTGTATTAAATCCTGCAGTAACAGCAGTGGCCAACACAACTACTTTTGGAGCAGAAGGATTTGTGAGCAGCGCTTTCGGAGGAACCTTTTCAAGAGCAACGAATTCAACATCCGTTTATTCTTTCCCAACAGGATCAAGCACAGGAACATTGCGTTTCCGTGAAGTAGAATTAACACCGGCATCAGCTGCTACAAATACCTTCACAGCAAGATTAGGGAACAATACAGCAACAATTGACGGTTTTGACGTTACACAATTCGACACTTCAATGTGTAAAGTTACAAACAAATTTTATCACCAGATCACAAGAAGTGCAGGAACAGATGCTGCAGATATCGATGTGTTTTATGATCAGGCAACTGACGGTCCATGGGACGGCTTAGCACAGTGGAATACACCAACAGCAGCATTATGGAACAACATGGGAACCATTACAGCAGCTACTGCGGCAACCTATAACGACAATAAAAAATTAGGATGGACAGGCTTTACAGAATCTCCATACATTTTATCCCGTGCTAAATTGGCTGATCCTGTTTTTGCTTGTGCAGATGTATGTGTGAACTCAACAGGAAACATTTTTACAGCATCAGGAGCACCTGCAGGAACAAATTACGTATGGACAAGTCCGGCAGGAACGACAATTACATCGGGTAACGGAACCAACACAATTACGGTAGACTGGGGAGCATCGAGCGGACCGATTGTAGTGATCGATACCAATTCAGTTGGTTGTTTTTCAGATCCTGTTTCTTGTTTTGTAAACGTATCTACTCCACCAGCAGCAGCATTCGATACAACATCTGTAGGATTTACTTATAACTTTACAGATCTAAGTACAGGTGGTGCAACAACTTGGCTTTGGGATTTTGGTGACGGAAGTTCATCAGCGTCACAGAACCCATCACATATTTTCACTTCCAACGGTGTACAAACAGTTTGCTTAACGGCAGGAAACGCAACAGGATGTGTTGATTCTGTTTGTTACACAATAGAAGTAGATGTTTTTGAATTCATAAACATACCTAACGTTTTCACTCCTGACGGGGATGGTATAAATGACCAGTTTTACATTAACAATTCGGGATTAAAAGAATTTCAGATTGAGATCTTCAACCGTTGGGGAATCAAAGTATTTGAATCGGAATCAGGAAGTGTTAAGTGGGATGGACGGACAACAGCAGGAGTTGAGTTGAGTGACGGAACTTATT
>JBILYL010000158.1:0-6239 GCA_044377775.1 Bacteroidia bacterium | reverse complement strand
CGATCTCTTGGGTATTGTTTCCTCCCAATCCCAAAACTATAGGCACACGCTTATTTACATTTTCTATTACATGTGTAATAATAGATTGTTTTTCTTCTTTGCTTAATGTTACAGATTCACCTGTTGTCCCAAGAACTACAATATATTCCACTCCACCTTTTATAATAAAGTCAACAAGCTTACCAAGTGACTTGTAATCGATGCTGTTGTCTTTGTTGAATGGCGTAACGATTGCCACACCGGTGCCTTTGAATTTAATATTTTTACTCATAATCAGCTCTTAGCTTTTTGTAGTTTTTTTGTAAAGATAGTTTGATTTTCAAACGGGTACAAAAAAACGGTATTTATTTTTTATGTATAAAAAGAGGCAACTCATTTATAATTTTGCGTCAAAATGATAGCTGATCTTGAACGTTAAAAACCGTTAAAACGAAAGATTTACCGTTTATTTAAATATATATTTGAAAAATTATAAATAGGAATACCTTTACCGGCATATGAAAAAAACACATTTTTTTCTCCATTGTTTTCTTCTATTGCTTATTCAGCAAGGGTTTTGTCAAGGCGATACCGTTCCTTCAAGAAAGGTGTATACAACTTCGCGAGCAACATCAGCCCCAAAAATTGATGGGATCTTAAATGATGCCGCTTGGGAAAACATACCTCTCATGACCGACTTCAGACAAAAATTCCCTGTTTATGGTGTAGACTGTTCTCAAAATATGGAGGTGAAAATTGTGTACGATAATTCTGCCGTATATGTCGGAGCTCGCTTGTATGACTCACATTGTGATAGTATCGCTTGTCAATTAGGAAACAGAGATGGTGATGTGAATGCCGATTTTTTCGATATCAAATTTGACACATACAATACGGAACAAGATGCTTTTATATTTGGTCTGTCAGCTTCAGGTGTTCAGTTCGACAGCCGCTTTACAGACGGATTATACAATGCGGTTTGGGAAAGTTCTGTAAAGATCGACAGTGTTGGCTGGATCGTGGAAATGAAAATTCCTTTTTCCGCATTACGTTTTCCTAATAAAGACATACAATTATGGGGCTTGCAGATTACAAGAAGTATTAATAGAAATGGAGAGTTTGATCAATGGGGCTTGTTGCCAAATGGCGTTTCTAACTTCTATAAATATTGGGGCTTACTGAAAGGTATAGAAAATGTAAAACAACCTATCCGCTTATCATTAACACCCTACGTTACAGCGTATACATCTCATTATCCTGCAAACATAGAAGGTGAAAGCAATTACTCTTCGAATATCACTGGGGGGATGGATCTAAAATACGGTATCAACGAAAGTTTTACAATTGATGCGACTCTCTTACCCGATTTTACACAAGTACAAAGTGATAATGTCGTAAAGAATTTAAGTGCCTTTGAACAGCAATTTGAAGAACAACGCCCTTTTTTCCAGGAGAGTACTGATTTGTTTCAGAAAGGTGAATTGTTTTACTCGAGAAGGATAGGAAGAAGACCATCCGGATATTACGCTGCCTACTCTCAAACGAATGAAAAGGAAGTGATCGTCAAAAATCCTGATCAGGCTAAATTATTGAATGCAACCAAGCTATCGGGAAGAACACCAAATGGTTTAGGTGTTGGACTTTTGAATGCCGTTATGGATAATACATATGCTATTGCACGTGATAGTGCAGGTGAAGAACGCAAGATCCTTACCGAACCGTTTTCAAATTATAACATTATCGTTTTTGACCAGCAATTAAAAAACAGTTCTTCCGTTTACCTCATCAATACAAATGTAAACAGGAAGCATGATCAAAACAATGCCAATGTTACCGGTGCAGGATTTGCGCTCAACAACAAAAAAAACTCTTACTTTATAATAGGAAGAGGCGCTATGAGTAATGTGTTTTCAAAAACGGATACCGTCCAAAATCAATATACCGACTTGTTCGGATATCAATATATTATTGTGGCAGGAAAAAACTCAGGATGGTTTCAGGCGGAAGCTTACCAAGGAGTGATCAATCCAACGTTTAATATTAACGACATGGGAATTACCCGTGAAACGAATTTTATTAACCGTGGAATGAATATCAATCTTTTTCAATTCAACCCCTATAAGAAAATACTTAATTCTCATCTGGGCTTTTCGATCAATCAAAATGAAAATTTCACAACACATCGAACCAACAGTGTCAGGATGGAATTAAATACAGATATGACACTTAAATCATTTTACAATTTCTATGTCGGTGGATCTTATGAACCATTTGGAGATATAGATTATTACGAAGCAAGAACACCTGGTCGTATATTTATCCGCCCCACCAATCAAACCGTTTGGACTGGTTTAAACACAGATACCCGAAAACGCATCAATTGTAATTTTAATCTCTATGCTGGTACAACAGGACTCATCTCTCCTACTATTGGCTACAATCCTTATTTTGGAGTTACACTGTCACCGAATTTAAGAGTAAATGATAAATTGTCGTTTAAACTTTCTTCCTCTTATTCTCAAGATGATGGTGATAGAGGGTTTGTCAATTTTGATGAATATAATAATATCATAATTGGATTAAGGTTTATCAAAACCATAGAAAACGTAATTTCCGCACGTTACTTATTCCGCAATAATTTATCATTAAGTATCCGTGGCAGACATTATTGGACAGGAGGATATTATAAAAGTTTTTACAACCTTGCAGAAGATGGTTATTTAATTGACAATATCAGTTACAGTCAAAATCATGATTTTAATTTTAATGCATTCAATGTGGACATGGTTTTTCAATGGCAATTTGCACCTGGAAGTTCATTGAATTTAGTTTGGAAAAATTCGATCTACAACGAAAGTGGAGAAGTAATAAAAAGCTATAGCCAGAATTTCAACAACACGCTGGATGCAAATCAACTGAATGTTGTTTCTTTAAAAGTTTTGTATTATTTCGATTATCTTTACCTCAGAAAAAAAAGAGGGTAACATGATAAAGGCATCTGGTATATTTAAATCATATGGATCACTTGACGTATTAAAGGGCGTAAGTCTTGAAATAAAAAAAGGAGAAATTATTTCGATCGTTGGTTCATCCGGAGCCGGCAAAACAACTTTGCTTCATATTATTGGCACTCTGGATCGTTCGAACAAAGGACTTTTAATGATCAACAATGAAAACATTTCAACACTAAGTGATAAAAAGCTAGCCACTTTCAGAAATAAAAATATTGGTTTTGTTTTTCAGTTTCATCATCTTCTGCCCGAATTCACAGCTATTGAAAATGTATGTATTCCGGCATATATTGCAGGTACAGATAAATTACTAGCTGAAGAACGCGCAATGGAGTTATTGGCATTTTTGGGATTAACAGACAGGATAAATCATAAGCCCAGCGAACTTTCCGGTGGTGAGCAGCAACGCGTGGCTGTTGCGAGAGCCCTGATCAACAATCCTGCTGTTGTTTTAGCAGATGAACCATCAGGAAACTTAGATTCAAATACAGCGAAGGATTTGCATCAACTATTTTTTACGTTACGAGAAAAATTCAACCAAACGTTTGTAATTGTTACACATAACGAAGAACTGGCAAATATGGCCGATCGGAAATTGGTAATGAAAGATGGAAATATTATTTAATTTAAAATTGAATTCGATTGTGTTTACAAGTTATTAATTAAGTCCTTAACTCTTCTTTCTATTTCATCCCTTACCTTATTAAATTCAATTGGCTCCATATGTTTGGGGTCGTCTAACTTCCAGTCGTCACGGTGGAAAGCCTTTACAAAAGGGCATTCATCACCACAGCCCATTGTTATGGCGTAATCATAATTGATCTGAGGGATTTCATCCAATGATTTAGAATCATGAGTTGTAAGATCGTAACCTAACTCTTTCATAGCTGCAATTGCTTTCGGATTAATTAATCCGGAAGGGCGCGAACCAGAGCTGTATGCTTCCGCTTTACCTTTTCCGTGAATGTTAGCAAACGCTTCAGCCATTTGACTGCGGTTCGAATTTTCTACACAAACAAATAGTATTTTTTTCATTTATGAAATTTTGATGGATTGGTTGCTGTAATATTTTTTTCTGAACCAGAATGCTAATCTTACAAGTGCAATTAACGCAGGGACTTCAACAAGTGGTCCAATTACTCCTGCAAATGCTTGTCCTGAATTTATTCCAAATACACCAATAGCAACAGCAATAGCGAGTTCGAAGTTATTTCCTGTAGCAGTGAACGATAATGCAACATTTGTAGGATAATCAGCGCCTAATTTTCTGGACATTAAAAAAGTTACAATAAACATGACAGCGAAATAGATCACCAAAGGAATAGCAATTCGGAAAACATCAACAGGAATCTTAACGATCAGTTCTCCTTTCAAACTGAACATAACAATGATCGTGAATAATAATGCGATAAGTGTGATAGGAGATATAAAAGGAATGAATTTTTGCTGAAACCACTCCTCCCCTTTTATTTTTATTAAAACGTAACGACTAAAGATCCCTGCAAGAAATGGGATTCCTAAGTAAATAAAAACACTTTGGGCAATTTGAGAAATCGTAATTGAGATATCTAACCCTTTCATACCAAAAAACTCAGGGACAACTGTAAGGTAAAAATAGGAATAGAAAGAAAATAGCAAAACCTGAAGGATACTATTTAAACCCACAAGTCCTGCAATATATTCACGGTTGCCTCCTGCTAATTCATTCCAGACAATAACCATTGCAATACAGGGTGCAATACCTATTAAGATTAAGCCGGTCATATACTCAGGATGATCTTTCAGGAAAAGATAGGATAATACAAACATAAAGAATGGTGCAATCACCCACGTAATAAAAAAAGACATGAATAATAGCTTCACGTTTTTAAAAACTTGAGGAATTTTCTCATACCTTACTTTTGCTAAAGGAGGATACATCATAAGTATTAATCCTATTGCCAGCGGAATGTTAGTTGTTCCTGAAGACATCGAATTAATAAATACAGCTGTTGAAGGAATGAAATATCCAATAGCGATTCCGATTGCCATTGCTGAAAAGATCCAAACCGTTAAATATCTGTCGAGAAAACCTAATCGTTTGTTTTCAAGGTTAGGAGAAATTATATTTTCTGACATATTTTAATATTTTATAAAACATCAACTAATTTGAAATCCTATATATTTTAAAGCTCAATACTTGCATTACTTTAAAAAAATGAGATTAATTACAACATCCACTATCAGGTGTGCAGCAGGATGCAGCTGAATTTTGCAATTCAGATAAATTGATCTTAAGTTTTTCTGCAGGAATTCCACATTTATCTTGAGCAAGACAGTTGGTTGTTTTGTTTGAAAGGATGAAATTGGAACCATCCGCCACTATGCCGTATCTGCCGATCGTGTTGGTTTGGTATTCTACTTCAATTTCAAAATCACCCAGATTTAGCGCTTTTTCCGAAAGTTCAATAATGCTGATCAGCTTTTCTGCAGACAAGCGATGATCAAAATCATTCGCTTCCCACAATTGGAAATTAACTACTTTCTCTTCGCGGACAGTTCCGCCACAATCAATAAAATTTTTGGTAGTTAATCCTGCTTCAGTTATGTGAAAATGTAAAGGAACGATCATACCGTTTGGCTGAATGAAGGTTAATGTATTCAATCCTGTTAACTTGTTTTTAAATTCCGATAGTTTCATGATATTGTTTTTTTTATAAATATTAGCAACACTTATTTTTCATTGATTCGAATTTCATACTAAATAATTCAGTAAAAATATCTTTAGCCTTTTTCCAGTTTTCTTTATCAATACAATAACAAACGCGAGGTCCATCTATTTCACCTTTTATCAAACCCGCACTTTTCAATTCTTTTAAATGTTGCGAAACGGTTGATTGCGACAAAGGGAGATGCTCTACTATATCATTGCAAATACACGACTTTTGGACAGAAAGAAATTTAATAATGGCAATACGAGCTGGATGGGATAAGGCTTTGGCAATTTCACTCGCTATTATCTCATCGTTCTCGAATTCTTTTTTTTTGCTATAAGCCATAACTCTTAATTATATATCGCAAATATACGATATAATAAAACATAAAAGCAAATTTTAATCACCTATTTTAAAATATCAAAAGAAGATCTTGATCTTATCCAAAAAAGATTGAGGTGCAGAACGGGGTTTATTTGTTTTCATATCTATAAATACAAGTGTAGTATTTCCAATATTTAACAATTCATTATTTTGATTGTATATTTCGTAATCG
>JBILYL010000157.1:0-6263 GCA_044377775.1 Bacteroidia bacterium | reverse complement strand
TATCAATTCCTTTATTACGGAATTCGTATCGTCCGCTTTTTATCACCAATAAACAGTCATCCGGTAATTCAATTCCTACGAGAGCTTTAGCAACCTCCAACAGTTTTTTTCTAGCAATATCTCTTTTCTCTTTATAGAAAAATAAATCAGGTACAATATAATCTTCGAATCCGTTTGGAGTAATAATATCAGGATTTTTCTCTAAAAATTTGTTGCATTCTTTAGCAGTTATTTCGCTCACTGTAGTGAAGCAGTCTGCATTCCATGCAGCCATTTTTTCGAGAGAATGTTTCGCGGTAACGTTAAACCTCCGTGCTTCCTGATCCGCGTTATAAGAGTCGAATTTACTATATAAAGGCAGTCCATTTCCAGCGATTGACCTTCCGACAACGGTTGCATGTGTTGTGAATACTGTACCTATCTGAGGGACATGCTCGTTAAGATACAATAAACCTACCCCTGTTATCCATTCATGAAATTGAGCGATGATCTTATCGCTGAAAGTAAGATGATGGTGATAAAAGCTCTCAATAACTTTGCCGGAGGCATAACCGAATAGGGCAGGTTCAATATAATCCCACCCACCTGTAAGTGAATCCACTTTAAACTGGAGCCATAGATCTCTGAACAGCTCATCTCTTCTGGTAAAAAATGGAGTAAAATCTATTAGAATCGCTATAGGATTTCCTGCAATTTTCCACCGTCCGATTTTGATTTTTAGTCCTGCTTCGGCTGCAACAGGTCGCCAGGAGGCAAACAGTGTTTCATCTTCAACAAATTCGGGATGCTCCGTATCGCCTTTCCAGGTATCCGGACCAATCATAATAAGTTTCTCGGCCCATTCTTTTGTAAGCGTTAGTGTTTTGGATGTAATAACTGTATGTATGCCGCCAACTTTGTTGCAAACTTCCCAGCTTACTTCAAATATATAATCGGGATGTAAAGAATGTTCTTCCATTTGGAGTAATTAGTTTAATTGATGAACTCAACTTCCTGAGATTCGATCAATTCAGATATTGGAAATGTTTTTTCAAATTCCGAATGATTTTCAAGAAGGTGAGTGTTAACTCTGCCTTCAAAATCACTTAGTATGTTCATATAGTTTATAAAAGCATCATATGGTGAATTGTAGGGGTTAAAATATTTGTGAACATCACCATCTGCAAAAAACTTAGTGCACATGTAATAAAAATGATCACTCGTTTGCAAATACCTCCAATTGAGTTGTATGGCATCATCGTTTATATTTTTTACTTTATGTTCTAATCTGTAAAGTGATTCAAATGCATCATCCTGAATATCATTGCCAAGCCATGCAGATAGATCCCTTTCTTCATCAGCCCATGAAACTGGGTTGGGCATGCTTAGTTTTGCAATTGGTTGAAAATATGATGCCGCTTCTGAAGGCGTAATAAAACTATACGTTGAGGAAGAAAATATATGATGTGGTAGTGAGCGCATGAATTCAAATATTCCAGTTTCTTTCCATTGGTGTTCACCAAATGTTTCATAATCCATAAATAGATTTATAATTTCATCTTTTTCAGGTATCTCATTTAACCATCCAACAAATTTTTCGGCAGTTAAAGGCCATCCATTCCAATCGGATTGAGAAAACCGGAATGCTATATCATCACTTAGTCTGTAGTTTTTCAGCAGCAATTTCAACTCCGGATTTGTGGCACTGCAATACATGAAATTCGGGCTTTTCCAATCGAGAATATGATTGGCTCCTTCTGTGAGCATTGTTTTAAAACCCATTTCAGAAACAAGAGCTCCGATTTTATCTGAATAAATGAGTTCCGTATTTCTGAATACGGTAGGAGTATATCCGAATAGTTTCTCGATTTTTTTTGAATGGTCTTGTACTTGCTTCTTAAATTCCTCATCACTAACTAAAGATGATAGTGAATGAGAATAGGTTTCTGCCAAAAATTCAACGCATCCTGTTTTTGCCAATTCCTGAAAACTTTTCAGAACTTCAGGTGCATAAAGTTCAAATTGATCCAAAGCCGTTCCCGAGATAGAAAAACTTATTTTAAATTGATTTCCATATTCTCTGATCAGGTCAAGAAGAACATTGTTGGCCGGGATGTAGCATTTTTCAGCCACTTTTTTCATGACAGAATTATTTTTGTGATCATCGAAATAGTGATTACTGTTTCCTATATCAAAATATCTGAAAGTTCTGAGACGGAATGGTTGATGAACCTGAAAATAGAAGCATATTTTTTTCATTTAGCTTTTTTTATGTTAAGGATTGATATAGTTGCTTTGTTTTTAATGCAGCCTTATCCCAATTCAATTTTTTTATTTCTTTGTTCGCTTCTCTTGAAAATGTTCTTGAAAGCGCATTATAGTTTAATAATCCGCAGATCGCGTCTGCCATCGCGTCAATATCCCAGAAGTCTACTTTGATTGCATTTTTAAGTACTTCAGAAACCCCTGATTGTTTTGAAATAATAACTGGAACACCCGATCGTGCTGCTTCTAAAGGCGAAATTCCAAATGGTTCGGATACAGATGGCATTACATAGACATCACTCATTGAATACATTTTATCCGTTTCTGTACCCTTTAAAAAGCCTGTAAAATGGAAACGTGAACTGAGTCTCAACTCTGCAACACGTTTAATCATACGTGTTAACATATCCCCGTTTCCGGCCATTACAAAATATGTATCAGGATGTTTTTTCAGCACTTTTCTTGCCGCTTCTACGAAATATTCGGGACCTTTCTGGAACGTAATTCTTCCAAGAAATGTAACAATTTTCTTTTTTTTATCCGGTCCTTGTATTTTTTTGCTTTTATGATCGTTTGAAATAACACCATTATAAACAACTTTAATTTTATCTTCCTGGATTCCGTATTTATCAATTATAATTTGTTTTGTAAACTCACTCACCGCAATGATTGCATCTGCATCCTGCATCCCTTTTTTCTCTATCTCATAAACTGCATGATTAATATTTTCACCCGATCGGTCAAATTCAGTAGCGTGAACATGAATGATCAACGGTTTTCCACTTACTTGCTTTGCGACAATTCCGGCGGGGTAGGTTAGCCAATCGTGGGCATGTATTACATCAAAATTGTTTTCTTTCGCAATTTCTGAAGCTACAATAGCGTATTGTCTTACTTCTTTCATAAGATCTTTTCCATAGAGACCTGAAAAATCGAAATTTATTTTTGTTGAATCAGTTCCTATGGATAATTCAGACTGATTACTATGAGAATGAAAGGTATATTCTTCCGGAGATAAATACGGAACTAAAGCTGATGATACTTGAATGTAATTCAATCGTTTTAAAATTTCGTTATAGTAAGGATTATTGAAATTTATTTCAATATCATTCGCACTGATAAAACGAAACCTGTTTTTCTCTTCGTCACCAAAAAGTCGCGGAACAACAAATATTACATCTACATCATGCTGAATCAAACCTGTGGTTAGTCCCAAACATGCGGTACCTAAACCACCGGAAATATGTGGAGGAAATTCCCAACCGAACATCAGCACGCGCATATAATTATTTTTATAAGGATTGAAGTAATTCTGATTTTTTAATTTTAGTACTTTCTTTTTTTGAACTTACGGCAATCATGTTCTTGATCCTCAGTAATTCAGCAACACTCCAGGCTTGTGATATTGCTCCTTTTGCTTTGTGTGGTTGATTTCCGTCATATATTTCTGCTATGGATCCTATTCCATATTCAAATAATGCAGGTTCAAAGTTTTCGTAGATATTTTTGATAAAAGGAACTCCACTTTTACCATATACATTCAGGTACGCTTCAGAAAAATGCCCCAAAAGCCAAGGCCAGACGGTCCCCTGATGATAGGCCATGTCTCGTTCCCGATGTGTCAATTTATAAATTCCCTTATAGTTTTTATCATCAGGTGATAAGGTTCTTAATCCTCTCGGTGTAAGTAGTTTTTCCTTTACTGTTTCCAGAATCATTTTTTTTATTTCATCAGAAACAGGCGAGTATGGAAGCGATGCTGCAATTATCTGATTGGGGCGTATTGTCCAATCTTTATTAGATCCATTTACACAATCAGCGAGGTGTTTTTTTTCTTCATCCCAGAATGTTTCCTTGAATGAAGTTTCTATTTGATGTGGAATTGATTCCCATTCAGAGATAAAATTTTTAGCTTTAGAAAGTGATGCCGTCATTAATGCGAAACGAATGGCATTATACCATAATGCATTTAATTCAACAGCCATGCCGATGCGTTGAGTTACAGGTTTGCCATCAACTATTGCATCCATCCATGTTATTGCAGCACCTCTTTCTCCTGCAAAAAGCAACCCATTTTCTTTCATCTGTATATTGTGCTTTGTTCCATTTCTGTAATTCTCCAGAATTGATTTCATCACAGAACCATATTCATCCCATATTTCGGAAATGCTTCCTGTATATGTGGTATACTGTTGTAATGCCCAGAAGAACCACAAGGATGCATCAGCGCTGTTATATGCTGCCTGATTCCCTTTTCCTGTATTAGGGAATAAACCGTCCCTCAGTTCTTTTATCATTGTGTCGATCACCGCTTTGCATATTTTCGGATGACCAGTACTAAGTGTTAATCCCGGTAATGCAATGAATGTATCTCTTCCCCATTGTCCGAACCAATGGAACCCTGCAATTATTTCAGTTCCTTTTTTAGTCTTTACAATAAATTGTTTTGCAGCATTTTCAAGACAATGATTGAAATCCTGAAGCGGGATGTGTTTTTTTAACTGTGTTTCAAATATTGTTTTTAATTTCTGTGGATTTATTTCTGACAATCCGGCTGAGAATACAAGTTGGTCTCCTTTTTTTAGTAATACATTAAAGTAGCCCGGACTGTATGTGTCTTCGCTATAATCATAACCTCTTTCACGTTCCTGATTGTATTCATTATTATAATGCCAGTCCGGAGCAGGAACAAATTCATTTTTTTTTGAGAATTGAAGAAACAGATTTGAAAAGTTTTGGTACATTTTCACTTTTATTCCTTTAGGGATTGCTTCCGATCTGTTGCTCACATTCGTATTGGACTTGCTTAATGAATGTATATTTCTGAAAGCCAGAAACGGATCAAATTGCATAGAAAATGGAGCATGTGATTCTTCCACAGTATACCGTATCAAAACTCTTTCATCATCCTTTATTAACTGTATTTCCTTTTTTAAAATGATGTCATTTATTTTGAATATCCATTCGGGAATTCGTTTGTAAGAAAATTCTTCAAGGAAATAATATCCTTCAGGATAATATATATTCGGATACCGGTGTGTACCTAGTTTTATCTTATAAACTCCTTGCAAAATTGTTTCATCCATACCGGAGAGCAACACAAATTTATTGTCGTCAATTTGAGGTTGTGGAACAACAAGTAGTCCGTGGTATTTACGGGTGTTACAATTGATAAGGCTTGAACTGCTGTAAGCACCTGTATTGTTTGCCTGAAGAATTTCTCTTTCAAGTGAAAAATCAAGATCTTGTAATTGTTCTTTTGAAAAATGTATAAATGACATGTAAATCTTGTTTTATTTAATATTCTTCTACTTTAGCTAATTCCGACTTTAAATAGGTTATTACTCGTATATCCAATGTATCGATTCCCTTTGCTTCGGCAATAAAATATGATACCCAATCTCCCCAGTGGATCAAATAGAGGATTTTTTCTATTGCAGAATTTCCTTTTGAGTAAACTTCCTTTATTATAGTATCATAATGACTTATTATTTTGGTCGAAATATCAATGCGTTTAGATGTCCTCAATGTGTCATTTGAGTTTCTGAAAATAATAACAGCAAGTTTGTTGTCTTTCTCTCTCCAGCCTTGCAATTCGTTATGATTGAGTTCTGGAAAGACATTGTGCCAGCATAATGATTTTGAGTTTTCATTAAGTTGCTGACGGAACCGTATTGCCGGCGATTCCATTCCTGCCACACTATAAATTATAGGCATCTTATCGGTAAGTATTTCAGCCGTTTCTTTCGCATCTTTAAGGATCTTTTTTTCTTCATTATCGAGAAGTTTAATTGCCGCCAGAAGTTCTTTTTTATAAGAAACTGAAATTATTTTATGGAAATTAAGAATATGGAGTAGTTGAACTACAGAATAGGCTATGGCAGCTCTTGGATGCATTCCTTTCGGAATTAATATAAGGTCTCTTTTTTCTTTTTCTGCGATTTCTTTTATTTTTCCTCCGGAACAAATACATACAATTTTTGCATTCTTAGAAATGGCATCTTCAAAAGCTTTCACAG
>JBILYL010000156.1:0-6265 GCA_044377775.1 Bacteroidia bacterium | reverse complement strand
GGAATATTTCAAAATAAGATTTTACACACTTATTCGTGAGTAACCTCATTTTTTAACAGCCTTCAATATCCGAACTTTATCAATTAATTAAATAAAAAATAAAGGTCATGGAAATGGATGTTTACAAAGCGGAGTTAAGGGCGTTGATATCAATCAGGAATTTTGGTAAAGCTCTGGAGCTGCATTATCAGCAACTAATTGAGATAGAGAAACAAGTTGAAATGATACAAGCCAATGCAATAGAAATAATTCAGGTTCATTGCTCTCCGCAAAAAACTGAAAGTTGGAAAAAAAGCCAGATGACGGTGACAGAATCCGTTGCTTTTATCAATGAGACGTTAAAGAAGCTTAAGGAAAAAGTTGCGGGTAAGGATCGTTCCGACACTTCAGATTTATGGGCGCAATTCAATTCACAAATTGAAAAATTTAAAAATGCATACAAATCATCCGAGCAATTAGGGTTATCGATTTTGCCCGAAAGTGAACGGGATCATTGGCAAAAAGATATTTGCAATATCGAAGATACGATTCTCCCTTTGATCATTTCGCATGCAGAAGCGTGCAAAATGGAGCTTGAGTTGATTCAGAAATATACACCCAAAGAATTGCACAAGATTACGAAGGTCATAGCGGATAATATTCCTGCCGATTTTACCTATGAAGATGTTGACAAATATGAAGAGGAATATTTAAAGGCCGTTGGTGATTTTGAAAATGAATTCGCTGCGAATAAAAATTTGTGGGACAAATTTCTAGACGTTTTAGCCGGAGGTACCCACCAGCCTCCATCTGAGAGAGTGATGTTGCAGCGGTGGGTTGATGGTGAGAAGCGTAATTTGAAATAGTTTCTCCATTTCTTTTTTTTGCTTAATCCTAATCCATGTATTGATCACCCGTCATTCTTTTCATTCTATTTTATTTCCATCATGTTATGTAATTGAAATTCATTTTGTATTCATTCTGAATCGGTTGCTTTCTTTCCTATAAATGCTTTTAAAGTATCTCCTTAATAAATTCATTTGATATTATCGTTTCTTTCACTCGGCTTTTTTTATTGCCGGGTGGATGGCCGATTATTTTTTTGTGGTTTAAGTTTCGTTAATCTTTTATTCTATTCCGCACCATCAAAGGTTCTGATAGGAATAATAAAATCGCGCAACACCCATTATAGGCATTGCGCGATCACAAACAAATCTGTTTTTATTATTTTTCTGATGTAATAACTAAATACTTAGACGCTTTCCAGAATTCTGCAGCATCAAGAATCATGATTTTATCGATTGATCCGGTTCCTTCTACTAATTTATATGAACCTGCAGGATGCGTTGAAACAAGTTTTACTCTGTCACCATGGATGGTAATTTCTTTTGTTTCTGAAATATCTACTTTTGTGAAATAATTATCATCCAATGTTTCACTTATTTCAAGAACTCTTCCGATGCCTATAAATCCTCCTTCTTTATCAATTAAACCCTTCTTCAAAAGATCTTTTTTTGTTCCGACAACATAAAATGCAGTATTTAATTGCTTTGTTTTTAAACTGGATGCTTGCTGTTCAACAGTATATCTAACTTTTAGGTTAGCAAAGTCAACATTTAACTTTTCTAATCTTGTTTTCAAATCTGAGATCTCTACTTCTTTAGCTGCCGATTGGTTGTTCAGATTTGTAATAGCCATTTCAAGTTCATCAACTTTTAAGTTCGAATCTTTTATTTTCTTATTCAGACTTGCAACTTTAGCTTGATTTTTATCCAATAAATCATAGATAATTTGAATGTCTGCAATGATTTGATCTTTATTCGATTTTCTTAATTCTTTATCTTTAGTACTTGATGAAATAATATTCTCTTTCTCTTTTATTTCTTTCAGATTTTTTTGTATTTCATTAAATGAAGATACAAATTCTGCAAGAGCTGCTTCTTTCGAATTCAACAGACTTTCTTTATCCATCAATTCATTTTTGATGTTAGTGTTTGCGCTCCTCAAACTGTCTGCAACAGCAGCCTGTTTTTTCGATTCACCTGTGCAGGCAATAAATGCAGGTATTCCAAGTAATATTAAATACTTTTTCATGGTTGTTTATTTTCTATGGGTTTATAATATTTTAGACAAAAGTAGTTTGTCGGGCTTGTTGCTTTCAATGATTTAGATCACGCAAGGATATTGTTTGTGTCACTATTAATAAAGGGTAGTATCCATGTGTCTTGGTCGCTCAAAGGTGTACATCAACAACTCTTTTCGACTGCCATAGGGGAGAAATTAAAATAGCCTCACGGGAGTAAGGCTATTTTAAATGAAGTTAGAAGTAAAGTCTATTCTACATTCAATCTGTACTTCAATTTGTTGGCGTATTCGCGCCCGATTTTGTTTCCATAATCTTCGTATGATTTTTTTGCCCAAAATAATGCTTCTTCATTTTTTCCTAATACTTCATATGCTACAGCTAAATTGATACAAGCCCTTCCCGCATTTTTTCCGGAAGCATTTTTTGCGATATTCGCCCAGACTTCAATTGCACCTTCCCAGTTAGCGACTTCTGATTTTCTAAATCCGGTTTTAAATTGTTGCTTGTAAGAACCTTTTCCGCGCTTATACATGTCTCGTTTTACATAGTAATATCCTGGCATGAACCGGTAAACATATTGTTCTCCAGAAGCATATGCTGTTTGAGGAAGTGCTTCCGGGGGAGGAAGATTTAATATGCCGCTTGTATTAAATGTTAAATAATTATTGGTTTGAAATTGATCAATAATTTTTTGACTTACAGGATCATACAATCTCCAATAGCTGCTCACGTTCATTCTTATTTGATTTGGTGGCTTTGGGGTATCAAGCGTACCGGATAAAACATTATTGATTTGGTTGTTAATTCCACTTAAAAGAAGATCGGAGTTAGAGTCAAACATTTCCAATACGAGTAAAGCATCTGCGTTTGAAGAATCACATATTTGTTTAACTCTTGTCCATGGCAGTGGGTCTGGAGTAAGTCTTGATCCTGATCCAACGAGTCTGCTTGTAGCCGGAAAAACGATTGATATTCCCCTGTAGCCGTTGAATCGATCAAATACTGCTCTTATGGATTCATCAGATGCCACTTTGTCGGAGCCCCCGACTTCTCCGGTCAAAATCGCTTCGGTTATCGCATTTCCTTTTTCTTTTGAATCTTTCGGGCTGAGTGACCTGTTGACAATAGCAATTGTCTTAATGTTGTCAGGTAATACTGCGTTGGGTTCAGTTGGATATTTTAATTGGACATAACCGTATTTTGAACAACTTGTTGCAAGTATGCTTGTCAGAATGATAAGTAAATAGAGTAGTTTTTTCATTTTAATTTATTTTATTCAGATCAAATATTATTCCAAATTACAAAAAAGACAACGAATACCAAAGTGCCTGATTTTGAAATTTCTGCTTGTGATCTTGCATTTTTTTTAATTATTCAGGAGTTGGCTAAACAAGAGATATTCCGTTTACATCTGTTGTAAGAATTTCTGTCATGTGATCTAAAAATGGGCGCATTGATTTGAAGCCTTCGTTCACCAGTTTTACAAAGTTATTGGAAAGCACTTCTTTGTCTGTGAACTTTTTAATCAAAATAAATTGCTTGTAACGAAGCAAGTCAATTGCGGGATCAGATGAGTCGAATCCTTTGGGAGTAGTTTTTATCTGAACACCATTTAATTTGCCAAAAGTATACAGAAAAATTTTGCTTTTCAAAATCTTGCGCATCGTAGTTGCGTCATATGCAAATTCATCACGGATACGTTTCAGGTCTTTAGGGTCGGGCCCCCAAAACCCTCCTGCAATAAATGTGTTTCCTGCTTCAATATGAAAATAGTAACCACCTCTCCGGCTTTTTGATGCACGTTGAAAACTTCCGCTCCAATTTGTTTTATAGGGAATTTTTACTTTTGAAAATCGGGTGTCTCGGTAAATGCGGTGCATGCATTTTTTGCCCGAAGGATTTTCAATTACATCGTGTTTGTTCATTTCGAATAACAAGGCATCTGCAAAAGCGACCATGTTTGCATGCTCTTTTAAATATCGTTCTTTGTTAGCATTGAACCAATCGCGGTTATTGTTTTTTTTGATCAGTTTTAAAAACTCAAGACTGGAGGGGCAAATTATGGTTTTACTCATTAGGACTTGTTTTTGAATGAGGTTTAGTAGCAGATAAATTTCAGAGATTGGAATTGTTGTTCTCTAAAAGTAGTTTTGACATATACCAGAATAATCGGATGGCATTTGTTGGCTTTTCTGTGATTTCAGACATCAGGATGAAGTTTTTTATAAAAAGATCTTTGCTAATATTTTCGACATCTTCGTTTTTAAGTTCATGATATGCCATGCTCCAGTTTTTAAATATACGATCTGTCTTTTCCCCTTTTGTAATAAGCAGGACATTAAAATGTTTCTCATCTTTTTTAATCTTTTCATAGAGTGTTTCTACTTTGATCTTATCTCCTTCTAATATTTGAATAAATTCATTGTTATGAAATAAAAGGCATCCAGAGATATCGTTTTTTGAATTGAAATCACGGGCAACATTTAGAATTTCGCTGATATCAACTTTTGTAATATCTCTTTTGGAGGTAGAACGATAGATTAGCTCATACATTATTTTTTCAGTTTACTATAAAGTTACACCTTTTAGTTTGCCATTGACCAAAATGAGAATAAAACAGGAAAGTCGAATTTTTCCTTCATCATTTATTAATGCTTTGACCAGTTGTGAAATTTTTCTTTTAAGGACTTTTGAAATGGTAAGTTAATCCCCCTTTATTAATTGTGTTCCTTTTGAAAACAACTGTTTGAAATAGCAATAAAAGAATTCTATGAAGAAATTAATTATTTTTTTATGGAATTTCATTTTTGAAAGCATCTTATAAATGTTGAAGCATTTTATTTCAATTATATATATAAACGAAAATCCCAAAAACCATGGAAAAATTTGCTATTTCTATCCCAAAACCTTGTCACGAAGACTGGAACAAAATGACTCCCGATGCAAAAGGTGCATTTTGCGGATCTTGTCAAAAATCGGTTTATGATTTTTCTAACAAAACAGATGAAGAGATCATTTCTGTTTTTGAAAAAGAGGAAAAAGGAAAAGTTTGTGGACGTTTTTCTCCCTCACAACTTTCACGACCGGTAATTTCCTTTGGTAATCAAAGTATCACCAGCCGTCTTGCAATATTTGCTTATTCATTATTAATGGTGTTTGGTGCAGCATTGTTTAATGGAGCACATGTTTATGGGCAAGGCATTAAAGGTGAAATGAAAGTTAAAATGGTGGGTAAAGTTTCAGTGATGCCACTTGATGAAGTAAAGGAAAGCGCTAAAGATACGGTCACGCAAATCAAACCTGTTGGTTGCGGATCAACAATTGTTAGAGATAGTGAAATGTTGACACTGGGACAAGCAATTGTCACTGAGCCAATAAAAATCATGGGGGATACCATGTTTCAAGAGACTCCTCTGCCTGTTCCCATAGATACAGTAGTAATTGAAGAAGAACTTGTTAATACGGTAGTCCCAATTGAACCGGAACCGATAAGTTATATTGCAGGTGGTGTTTCTTATGTTGAATTGTTAGTTGAACCAATTGCCGAAATTAATTCAATAAATGATACAACAGAAGTTGACTCTGTTTTAATTACAGAAGCGATCAATTCTCCTGTTGAAGATACCACAGACAAAAGATCTGCGATTGATACAGAATCAATTATCACTCCTCCAATTGAATTGGAAGTGAAAGTGAGTCCGAACCCAAGCAACGGTCAAATAACATTAAGCTATAATTTAGAAAATACGGCACCTGTGCGTATCGACTTGTTTGATGTTACCGGTAAAATGGTTAGAATATTAAGTAATCAGGGGAAACAATATGCAGGAAAATATAATGTATCGTATAGTATCGATGATCTTCCGAGTGGAATTTATTTTGCTATATTAATAGCAGAAGAAAACAAAGTAAGCGCGAAAATTATTTTATCGAAATAGATTTTATGCAGGCAACAGATGAAATCACATTTTAATTTCAATCGGTTGCCTGTATTTTATTTAATAAGCATTCCAGCCACCATCAACAACGAGAATATGTCCATTCATAAATGAGGAGTCATCACATGCTAAAAACAATGCCGCTTGAGCAATTTCAGATGGTTCTCCGGTTCTTGGATTTACCTGCATCGTATCAAAAACCCTTTCTTTTACAAGCGGTGTTATTTTGCTCATGTCCATAGTTTCTCCAATGTTTGTTTTC
>JBILYL010000059.1:0-10690 GCA_044377775.1 Bacteroidia bacterium | reverse complement strand
TCGCTCCACTTATGAAGAAACGAATTTAGTTGATCTGACATATCTTAACTCCATCACTACAAATAATGGTAATTTTCAAAAAAAACTTATTGAAGAGTTTTTATTTCAGACGCCATTGATTATCGAGGAAATTAAAAATCATTTGAAAGCAGAAGACTGGAATCACTTAGAAAAAGCTGCTCACAAATTGAAAGGTAGCATTTCGTTTATTGGCACGCCCCTATTTATTAAAACAGCTTCCGAAATAGAGATATTTTGCCAAAAAAGACTAAATTTAAACTTGATACCTGATATGCTCAATAATTTGGATATAAATTGCAAAAGAGTATATAAAGAACTCGAAAGAGAATTAAAAAAGATTGAATTATGAAGTGTATTATCATAGATGACGACAAAATGGCGCGAGAAATTTTGGTACACTTCATTTCCAAACATCCTGAACTTGAGCTAATAAATCAGTTTGAAAACCCGACTGATGCAATTGCATATATCAAGCAAAATGAGGTGGAACTCATATTTCTGGATGTCGAAATGCCAAAGATGACCGGTATAGAATTCATTGCTTACCTAAACGAAAATCTTCCTAAGGTTATTCTCACTACGTCTCATTCGGAATTTGCTATTGAGGCATTCAAATACAACGTCTCAGGCTATCTGGTGAAGCCTATAAAATTTGATTTATTTTCTGCCGCAGTAAAAAAAGCATTGACTGAAAAGGAGAATAATACGACTGCAGAATTTAAAGACAATGTGGTGTTCATCAAAGACGGAAAAACAATCGTAAAGATAGTTAAAACAGATATTAAACTTATTGAATGCATTGGGGATTATGTAACCTTGCATTCAAAAGAAAAAAAATACACCGTACATTCAACAATGAAAGCAATGGAAAATCGTTTTTCAAATAACGATTATCTTCGCGTACACCGCTCCTATATAATTCAGATTGAGGCAATTGAAGACATTGAAGACGATTCGATCGCTATCGGACAAAAACTCATTCCTATTGGAAAGACATACAAAAGTGCCGTTTATAAACGTTTGAATATTATTTAGACGTTTCCTTTCTCCTGCTATTTACTTCCTTAAAACATGAAAATTACAACTAACTTCTAATTTTTCAGAATCCACTGCTTTCCAGAGTATAAATATTTATAACCAATAAATATAAATACTATGAAAACTCAATCCAGAAAAAAACAGGAATCTGATATCAAAATCACCGCTTATGCCGGTATCGTAGTTATAGTAATCTCAATCGTTACATTCTTGAGCCGTTACGTTTTTCACATTATGTAATCGTAATAAAAGCAAATCATTAAAGCGATTTAGATTTAATCTCAAATAAAAAATATTTATGAAAAAAAGCTACGATGCTATTTTAGTAGAAAAAGAAAACATAAAAGGATTAAAATTTCCTGAAGAAAACATCTATTCTTCAAGCCGAGAATTAAGGGAAATAGATATAAAATTAAGAATAGCAAGTATTTTAGGAAATATGGAAAAAATAAAATGCAAAATTTTCTTCGAAGATTCTGAGGCCGTGAAAGTTGTAGAAACAACAATTTGGGCTACGTGTGAAAAAAACATTGAATTGAAAGCCGGAATTCACATTCCGATCAGAAGAATAATAGATATTGTCATTTAATAAAAAAAATATCCTTTTGAATGCAAATTTCTTTAAACAAAAGAGGGCCAGTTTATTTCGCCATCTTTTCCTTCATTAAAGCTATTTCCTGAGCCAATTGTTTATTTTGGGATTGCAATTTAGAAACCACAACACTTAAGTGAAGCAAATAAATAAAAATCGCGAAAATTGCTGCTGTAAAAATTAAGTTTGGCGGGGAATAAACACCTAAAAGTTTTGAAACAACATCTAATCCACGTCTCCAAAAGGAAAACAAAACCAAAACTATTGTACAAACAATCCATACAATAGAATATTCTTCCCTTAATTTTCCTTTTACAATTAAACGGACAATGTAAAGCAAAAACAATACACTGATCGCAATAGCTATAATTTGAATTCTTGCCATGTTGTTATTTCTTGAATTTAATTCTTATAAAAGTATAAATAATTGCCAGCGACACTTTAAGCATATAATAAATAGACGAGAGCCTTCCGATAGAAGAAACGCCTCCTTGTCGCTCTTTCATATTTACCGGAACTTCTCCGATTTTAAAATGTTTCAGAGAATATAAAATAATTGACTCCGGCTCCGGATATTCATCTGGATAATATTCACTGACAATTGCCAACACTTTATTATTTATAAGCCGAAATCCGGAAGTGCTGTCGAAGATCTTTACACCTACTAAAAAACTATTGAGCCATTTAAAATAATTAATGCCTATCCGTCTTAATGCAGAAGATTGAAATCCGCTCTTGGAAATAAAACGGGAACCGATCACCACATCCAGATCCTTTACTTCTGCAGCACTTATTAATTTAGGAATCTCAGATGCAGGATGTTGACCATCCCCATCAATTTGAATGGCAAAATCAAATCCATTTTCAAATGCGAACTTAAATCCGGTTTGTACAGCTCCTCCAATACCTAAATTAATGGGAAGATCTAAAGCAACGCAATTAAGTTTCGATATTATTTCGGAGGTAGCATCTTTTGAACAATCGTTTACAACAACAACGGTTATCGATAACTTCAGGGAATGTGCAACCTGAAGAATATCCTCAACAACTGCTGTAATTGACTTCTCTTCGTTATAGGCAGGAACAATTGCAGCTATTTTCATTGTGTGACTAAATTAAAAAAAAATTGTTACTCTGCAAACCAATAGGGGGAATATGTATTATCAAAATGCATTGCAACAACAAATACGGTTTCGTTAATTGATCTGATTCAGAGTTATGAATTAAATAACACCTTCTTTCAACAAATCATGCAAATGAATAAATCCATGATATTTACCATTTTCGGTAACAATCAACTGTGATATATTATATTGCTCTAACAATTTCATTGCGTTCACAGCTAACTCATCCGCTTCAATATTTTTGGGTGTTCTATTCATAATATCAGAAGCTTTCAGGTTGCTTATTATGTCCGTTTTTTCTAACATTCTACGGACATCGCCATCGGTGATCACACCAACGAGTTCCCCATCGTCAACCACAGCAGTAGCACCCAGCCTCTTGGATGAAATTTCGATAATTACTGCCTTTATTGAATCATCCGATTTTATGAAAGGCTTTTGATTTTGTGAAGCGATATCGCCCACCTTTAAATATAATTTTTTTCCAAGTGCTCCACCTGGATGGTATTTTGCAAAATCGCTGCTTGTAAAATCTTTACAGTCCAATAAACAAACAGCCAAGGCATCACCCATTGCCAATTGAGCTGTAGTACTTGAGGTAGGAGCCAAATTATTCGGGCACGCTTCTTTTTCAACGGTTGAATTTAAAACATAATCAGCTTCTTTCGCCAAATAGGAATCAACATTACCAACAAGGGCAATTAATTTATTACCGCCTGTTTTTAGTAATGGCACCAACACTTTAATTTCTGGAGTGTTTCCACTTTTCGAAATACAGATCACCACGTCCTCTTTTTGTATCGTTCCCAGATCACCATGTATGGCATCAGCTGCATGCATAAAAATGGCAGGCGTTCCAGTGGAATTCATAGTTGCAACAATCTTTTGAGCAATAATAGCGCTCTTACCTATTCCGGTAACAACAACCCTTCCTTTTGATCCATAGATCAACTTGACGCTGTTTACAAAGTCGTCATTAATGAAATTTTGCAAATTCCGAACCGAGTCCGCCTCAATATTTAAGGTAGTTTTAGCAAGTTCAATTATTTTATCGATAGATTTATTCACTTCGTAGGACATTTAAAATAAAGTAGAGGAATGTTTGTCTGTGCAACAATTTTTTATTATATATTTACATTAGATATCTCAAAAACAGCTGTTGCTTAAATACTGATCATAAAGGTATAAAAATAGTTCATTTTTCAGATAATCTATAACATAATCATTAATTAAAAAAACAGGAATTGAAAATGCTCGATGTAGAAACATCCCTTCTAGAATGCTTACAGAAACATTTCGGATTCAAACAATTCAAAGGACCACAAGAAGCGATAATAGCAAGCCTATTAGAAGGGAAAGACACGTTTGTAATTATGCCAACAGGTGGAGGGAAGTCATTGTGCTACCAATTACCTGCATTAGTGAGTGAAGGAACTGCAATTGTGATCTCTCCTCTGATCGCATTGATGAAAAATCAAGTAGATGCATTAAGAAACTTTGGTAATGAAGAAGGTATAGCACACTTTTTAAATTCTTCGCTTACAAAAGCTGAAATCACGAAAGTAAAAAAAGACATAACAGATGGCAAAACGAAACTTCTTTATGTTGCACCTGAAAGTTTAACAAAAGAAGATAACATCGCATTTTTCAACGAAATAAAAATTTCCTTTTTTGCTATTGATGAAGCACATTGTATTTCCGAATGGGGCCATGACTTCCGCCCTGAATACAGAAGATTGCGACCAATCATTGAGCAGATCGGTAAAGTACCTATTATTGCATTAACGGCAACCGCAACACCTAAAGTACAACAGGACATTCAGAAAAACTTAGGCATGAGCAGTGCCAATCTTTTTAAATCATCCTTTAACAGATCTAATTTATATTACGAAGTACGACCAAAACAAAACGTAATTAAAGAGATTATAAAATATGTAAAAAGCCAGCAAGGTAAATCCGGAATTATTTACTGCTTAAGCCGGAAAAAAGTTGAAGAGCTAGCTGAAACATTACAAGTTAATGGTATCAAAGCTTTACCTTATCATGCAGGATTAGAAGCAAAAGAACGAGCAAAGACCCAAGATGCATTCCTTATGGAAGACATTGATGTTATTGTTGCAACGATAGCTTTTGGAATGGGGATCGACAAACCGGATGTTCGCTTTGTTATACACCATGATATTCCTAAATCACTTGAAGGTTATTACCAAGAAACAGGTCGTGGCGGACGTGATGGTGGTGAAGGAAATTGCGTGACCTTTTACAGCCACGATGATATTGTGAAGCTGGAAAAATTCATGAAAGGCAAACCGGTTGCTGAACAAGAGATCGGCAAACAATTATTGACCGAAACAGTTTCCTATGCTGAAACATCCAGCTGCAGAAGAAAATTTCTTTTGCACTATTTCGGTGAAGAGTTTGATGAATCGGGATGTGGCGGAATGTGCGACAACTGTCGCAATCCGAAACAAAAATTTGATGGAATGGATGATATTGCCCTGGCAATTGAAGCGGTTACAGATGTGAAAGAAAAGTTTAAAACAAAAGATGTGATCAATGTCTTATTAGGCATTATTACTTCAACTGTAAAATCATATAAACACAACGAATTAGAATGCTTCGGCAAAGGTGCTGAAGATACTAAGAATGAAAAATATTGGAATGCCATTTTCAGACAGGCATTTGTATCCGGACTACTTTCTAAAGATGTAGAAAACTATGGTTTACTCAAAGTAACCAAAGAAGGAGCTGCATTTTTGGATAAACCATTCAGCATGATGGTTACTAAAGATCATGACTACGAAGGAACTGAAAGCGAAGATGAAGACGGACCTTCCGGTGGCGTTGGGAAAGGTGGTTCCGGAGCTGATGAAATTTTATTTTCTGCATTAAAGGATCTATTGAAACAAACCGCACACAAATTAAAGTTACCTCCTTATGTGATTTTTGCAGAGGTTTCTTTAGAAGAGATGGCGATTCAATATCCTATAAAAATGGATGAGCTGGTAAATATTACCGGTGTCGGACAAGGGAAAGCACAAAAATTCGGAAAACCATTCCTCGACTTGATTGCTAAATACGTTGATGAGAATGAGATTGAACGTCCACTGGATATGGTTGTTAAGTCTATAGTAAATAAATCAGGATTAAAGGTTTATATCATTCAGAACATAGATAGGAAATTACCCTTAGAAGATGTCGCAAAAGCAAAAGGTCTGAGTTTAGCCGACCTGATAATTGAAATTGAAAGCATTGTACACTCCGGAACAAAAGTTAACATCAACTATTATATCAATGACATTCTTGATGAAGACAAACAAGAAGAAGCGATGGAATATTTCAAAGAATCAAATTCTGATTCCATTACAGATGCATTGAAAGAGCTGGGAGAAGACGAATACAGTGAAGAAGAAATCCGGTTAATGCGCATCCGTTTTATGAGCGAATTCGGAAATTAATTTTATTTTTTTAAATAAAAACCGCTGTGAGAAATCACAGCGGTTTTTTTTATAGAAAACCGCTTGATGAAGAATACTAGTCGGAGATTATAAGTTTAATGTTTTTCTTTCGTTAGACAAATTATTAAAACGTGAAAACAGAAATTAAAAACCGAAGGGAAATGTATCCGGAGTTTGGTCGCCATCAGCAATCAGATACAATGGATGTAACGCTCTTGTTTTATCTAAATAAATAAATGCATCATAACGCATTGGAATTATCGTAGGAACGTAATTAACAAATTTTTCTGACTCCGGATTATAAACGACACCGATCCCTCTGTGCAAAATATGAGAAGAGATACACGCTTCACCATTCAGGCGGTTCATCATCAACAAGCAATCAGAACCTTTGGAAGCAAGATGAAACATATGCTCCCAACTTCCGTCAATTGCTTCCGGAACAATTATTTTTCTCATCACATCCCCCCATTTCCTACCAGCTATAACACTTCCATTATAGGTGCCAAAACCAACAGCTACGACTCCATCACTCGCATACTTTTCGGTGATCAATTGTCCAAGATTTACCATTCCTTCCGAAGACATATCAGTAGCACGCGCATCACCGATGTGCGCATTGTGCTGCCAAACAACAACTTTTGAATCATCACCGTGATATTTCATAAGGCGGGCAAGAGTTTTAGCCATATGGCGGTCACGGATATTCCAGGCTTGAGGGCCGCCATTCAGCATGGTCTTATAATACCGTTCTGCATTTACAGCCACATACGTATTCTGCTGTGTGCTCAGAACATTTTCTTTATCTGAATTATAATGAGAGATCTTACTATTGATCTCTTTCAACAATTTAAGCAACTCTTTTTCAATAACCTCTGAAATAAAAATTGACGACTTCGCAAAAGACTCCCCTTCATCTTTTAAAAAAGGTTCAAAATAATTTAATATTTTCTTTGCTGTTTTTAATGCGTCAACATCATTTTTTTCTAAATATTTAACAATAAAATCCATTGATTCTCCGAAGCTGAAAACATCAAGACCATAAAAACCAACGCGTTCATCCTTTAAAAGGGTCAAATTGTAATCCTTTAGCCAATCAGTAAAATCAACCATTTCCAAATTAGCCCAGATCCAGGTTGGCCAACGTTTAAATTCCTCTAATACAGATTTGGCATCCTTACCGGCATAAGGATAACCTTTTATATATCTGTTCAACCGATAGCAATCTGGCCAATCACCTTCTACAGCAATGAAAGAAAATTGCTTTTCTTCAATAAGCCGCTTCGTGATTTTCATTCGCCACGAATAGAATTCATGTGTTCCATGAGAAGCTCCTCCTAATAAAACATATTTCGCATTGCCGACATGAGCCATCAAGGGATCCAGATCATCCTGATCTTTTAGCGGATAAGAGATGTGGCTCAACAGATCAGAAACTTCAGCGGGATCACATGTAGAAAAGAGGCTATCTGTCGAGATCATTTTTGAACGAATTTTAATTAATGTAAAACTAATAACGAAACAGACTTTTGGAAATAGATATAATCAAAATGAATTGTGATAAGAATCATTTTAAATAAATAAATACAGACCCTAATTTGTACTCAGATAAATAAATTAGCAAATCGTAAAATAAATAAAGAAAAAATAAATTATAAATATGAAAACAATTGAAACACTGGATGAATTGCTTGTAAAATATTTACGATCGTTATACGATGCTGAAATTCTCATATCAAAATCACTTCCAAAAATGAGGACGAAAACCAATTCTAAAGAGCTGAAAGAGCTACTGAATCTATATATAGAACGAATTGAAAGTAAGATCTCAAAACTTGATCAAATTTTTATGTTGCTTGAGGAAAATTCAGTAGGAGTTGAAAACAAAGTAATTGATGGAATCATGAATAGTTCAAAAAAATTGCTGAATACAATTATAAGAAAAGATGTAAGGGATGCTGCCATCGTTTCTGAATTACAAAGGATCAACCACTTGCTGATAACAGACTACGGCACTTCCTGCGCATTTGCGAAGACATTAAAATTAAATCAAGTAGCAAAACTACTACAGCAGATCGTTGAAGAAGAGAAACAAACAGATAAATTATTTTCGGAATTAGCGGAGAAAAGGATCAATGTAAAAGCGAAAGAAGTCGCTATTGTTTAAGAGTATCACTGTTGAAAATTAATTAAACATCATGAAAAATAAAAGCCGGATGAATGCTCCATTAGCCTTTCAAAGATTTTTGCAAAAAATTGAAAATTTCATAATTATTATTGTTGCCATAATAATATTGATTGTTGTATTTATTTCATTGATTCGGATAATTTTCATCACGTATGAATCAATGATTTTGGACATCCTTACTCCTAGCAACATAAAATTCGAAGTGTATACAGATATTTTCGCAAAAATAATTACCGTTTTAATTAGTTTTGAATTTTTAAATTCAATTACGAAAGCACTCAAAACCCATGAAATAAGGCTTTTAGTGCTTGATGTCTCATTGATCACAGCGTTGGCAATCTGCCGAAAACTAATCATAATGGATTATCCTGATCACAATGCGATAGCGATAATAGGACTTGGTGTGATTTTAATAGCAATAGGAATTTTTTATTTTTTAATCACATTTAAAAAGCCAAACGGGAACAATCATAATAATGAAGAATTAAACAAATCAAAAAAAATAACAGACAGCAACATACCTGATTAGTATATCTTAAATGAAAATATTAAGATTCAATTCTATCTCAAAACAGACTTTCGGAATGAGTCCTGTTATTAGTCTATGCAAATTAATTTGACTTAAAAGCCTTAAAACAGTGCATTTCACAAGAGATTTATTCTAAAAAATCAACAAATGATACGATTAATACAAATATGATTCTCGTATAAATTCGGTAATCTGCATGCCTGATTAGCATGGGGTTAATTCTGATAAAATCGTAATTCACAGGTATCAATGCTTATTTATAGTGTCAAAACATGACGAAAAGCATATTTTATAAAGGACGACTTTCCTAATTTCGGGTCCATTTAATTTATCGAATATGCAAACATTACCTAAAATTGAACTCCTGTCGCCAGCCGGCTCATACGAAGCCCTAATTGCAGCTATTCAAGCCGGATGCAACTCTGTTTATTTTGGTGTAGAACAATTGAACATGCGCTCACGGTCTTCTAATAATTTCACATTAGAAGATCTTGAAAAAATTGCAGAAATAGCAAAAGAAAACAATATCAAAACCTACATTACAATCAATACAGTTCTGTATGATCATGATATTACATTAATGAAGCGCATTGTTCAATCGGCAAAAGACAATGGCATCAATGCAATTATCGCTGCTGATCATGCAGTAATTAATTTTGCTCATAAGATAGGAATGCCGGTCCACATATCCACACAAGCCAATATTTCAAATATTGATACAATAGAATTTTATTCTACGTATGCCGATGTGATGGTAATGGCCCGCGAACTAAGCTTAAAGCAAGTCGCAGATATCACAAGGGAAATCAAGCGAAGGGACATTACAGGTCCTTCCGGAAAACCTGTCCGTATTGAAATTTTTGGTCACGGAGCATTGTGCATGGCAATTTCCGGAAAGTGTTATTTAAGCTTACATTCCAATTTTGCTTCTGCGAATCGTGGTGCCTGTATTCAAAATTGCAGAAAAAGTTATATCGTAACAGATAAGGAAGAAGGAACAGAATTTGAGATCGATAATGAATATATAATGTCTGCAAAAGATTTATGTACTATCGGCTTTTTAGATCAAGTGATCGACTCGGGAATTGTGGTCCTGAAAATAGAAGGCAGAGGCCGATCTGCGGACTATGTATATACAGTTACAGAATGTTACCGTGAAGCGATTGATTCATATTATTCCGGAACTTACACTGCCGAGAAAGTTACAGCATGGATGAAACGTCTTGAAACAGTTTTTAACAGGGGTTTTTGGGACGGATATTATTTAGGAAAGACAATGGGTGAATGGAATGATGAATACGGTTCGAAAGCTACAAAGAAAAAGATATATATCGCTAAGGGCCAGAAATTTTTTGAGCGAACTTCTATTGGCGAATTTCTAATGGAATCGCATCACTTATCTCTTGGCGAGGAAATTATTATAACGGGTCCGACTACAGGATTTCTGCAAACAGTAATTACCGAACTCCGCGTAAACGACCATTCGGTTGAAAAGGTTAACAAAGGAGAAACATTCACTATGAAAGTAAGTGAACGCATACGACCATCAGATAAGTTATATAAAATGGTGGACGCATAATGGTTAGAATTACTCAATATCGGAACAAATGTATTGGTTGTAATGCCTGTGTAGAAGCAGCATTTCACCGCTGGCGTATTTCCCGTAAAGATGGTCGTTGTACACTTGTAGGCGGTATTGCAAAAAAAGATGTTTTTTCAGTTCTTGTCGGTGACGATGAA
>JBILYL010000106.1:0-8145 GCA_044377775.1 Bacteroidia bacterium | reverse complement strand
GTCGGGTAAACCTATTAACTGATCTTATACGCTGTTTTATGTTTCACTTCAGTCATTACAAATGAACTTTGGACATGACCGATATTTTCTGTAGCAGCTAATTTATTAGTTATAAAATCCTGATAATGGTGCATGTCGTTGGAAACAACTTTTAAAAGATAATCGAAAGTACCCGCTGTATGATAGCATTCCATCACTTCATCCAATTTTGAAACAGCCTGCTCGAATTTCTTCAACAAAGGTTTAGAATGAACCAATAAAGAGACATTACAAAAAACAACTAAATTTTTTCCAATTTTTTCTTTGTTCACTAACGCAACATATTTTTCAACAACACCCGTTCTTTCCATCCGTTTAATTCGTTCATAGGTTGGAGTAATTGACAATCCTACTTCATCAGCAATTTGCTTCGTATTTAAGGTGGAGTCATTTTGCAGAAGTTGCAAGATCCGTTTATCTAATTTATCAAGTTTTTCCATGCAGATTATTTTTCTGTTGTTAAACAAATTTAAAACAATTATAGTTCTTTAAACTATATATTACCATATTTATAGTTTTATTTTCTAAATAATAACATATTTACAGAATACATAAACAAGCATATTACCTTTATATAAAATTAACACGACTCCTTATGCCAAAAGTAAATTCAAAAAACACAAAAATAATGCGCCCGGAAAGTCTGATGATGAGCTACGGATACAAGCCTGAATTATCAGAGGGTGCAGTAAAATGTCCCATCTTCCAAACCTCCACATTTGTTTTTAAGACAGCGGAGGAAGGGAAATCATTTTTCGAGGTTGCATATGGAAAGCGGGCACTTCGTCCAAAGGAAGAAACAGGATTGATCTATAGTCGCATAAACAATCCTGACCTGGAAATTTTAGAAAACAGATTATGTCTTTGGGATGAAGCTGAGGACGGAGCCGTTTTTGAAAGTGGAATGGCAGCTATCAGTACCACAGTTATGGAATTATTAAAACCAGGTGATCTGCTTTTACACAGTGAACCTATCTATGGCGGATCTGATCATTTCTTTAAACACATTCTTGCTAAATTCGGAATTCACAGTGTTGGCTTTTTACCGAACCAATCGAAAGAAGAAATTATTAAAATCATAAAATCAACAGGCAAAGCAGATAAACTGGCAATGATCTTTATTGAAAGTCCCGCTAATCCAACAAACGACCTAATAGACATGAATATGTGTGTGGAGATTGCAAAACAATTTTCTACAAAAGACAAAAAAGTGATAACGGCTATCGACAACACATTCTTAGGTCCTGTATTTTCTCACCCTTTAAAACATGGATTTGATCTTGTTTTGTATTCGGCAACAAAATACATTGGTGGTCATAGCGATGTGATTGCGGGCGCATGTGTTGGTTCAGCTGTTTTAATGAAACGAATAAAATCGTTCAGAAGCATCATGGGAACAATGGCTTCACCAAACACCGGCTGGCTTCTGATGCGCAGTCTGGAAACATTAAAAATGCGAATGACGCTGCAGGCAGAAAATGCTATCAAAATTGCAGCATGGTTAGACAAACACCCTAAAGTAGAAAAGGTATATTACTTGGGACTTTTAAAAAAGGGCGACAAACAATTTCCAATATACAAACAACAATGTTTATCACCTGGAGCAATGATCAGTTTTGATGTGAAGGGTGGAGAGAAAAAAGCATTCAAAGTTTTAAATGCGCTGAAACTAATAAAATTGGCAGTCAGCCTTGGAAGCACTGAATCTTTAGCAGAACACCCCTACTCGATGACACATGCTCCTGTAAATGATGAACTAAAAGTGAAAATGAATTTAACAGAAAAAATGATCCGTCTTTCTGTAGGTGTTGAATATTATGAAGATATTATTGCCGACATTGAACAAGCACTAAAAAAAATATAATCACAATTTTTTAAATTTCGTTTTTTTTTGATTTTTCACAATGTCAAAAAGAAAAAAAGAACAATTGCAAATAGAATAAAATAGATAGCTAATAGAAGCCAATCAAGGACTTTACAAATTCTCATATATTTATTCGGATATTTCTTTATTCTGGTTAAAGAAACAATACACATAGAAAAAACAGAGAAAAATATCCAAAGAAAAAACAGAAAACTTATATAAGCTGCAATACCACTTACAAAAAAACCAAAGAGTAAAAAAGCAATTGCAATAATATTGTAAGGCTCCAGCGAGCGGCCTTTATATGCACCTTTACCGGATGGCTTTTTCTCTTTGTAGAGCGACCAATTTTCATCAACAGTCTTCTTCGGTGGAGTGTCGCAAGCAATTAAAAAACTAGGAGATTTCCGTACGAGTATTTTAATTTCAGGACAGCTGCGCTTGCAACAATTCTGTCATCGACAATTGCGGATTGCAAAGAATCTGTTTTAGGCGTTTCACTATAAGCATCCTGAGGCTTTAACTGTTTGAATTTTGTATTATTATTTGAAACACGAAGACTGTAACCGGGGCGGTATTTTCTTTTCAAAACATCAAAAGAAACATTACAGGAAGTAATTGTAAAAAGGAGCAATAAAAATAATACGTAACTAATTCGGACAAATGCTTTCATTAAGCACCCAATTCGTTCAACGTCAGCCAAGCCATAAGTCCGACACCTACCTCCAGCGCTTTTTCATCAATATCAAATGTTGCTGTATGAACACCACTGGTGATCCCTTTAGAAATATTACCTGTTCCTAAACGATAAAAGCAAGAGGGTATTTGTTGCGAGAAAAAAGAAAAGTCTTCAGCAGTCATCCTTAAAGGCAGTTCTTCCACATTTTCTTTTCCGAGAAAATCTTCAGCTGCTGAACGCGCTCTGCTTGTTACTTTTTCATCATTTACCAAAAAAGGATAACCGTGTTCAATAACAAAATCACATTGTCCGCCCATCCTTTCTGCAATCTCTTCGGCAATTGATTTCATTTTCTTATGTGCTTCCTTCCTCCAATTTTCGTCCATCGTCCTGAAGGTTCCTTCCAGTTTTACTTCATCGGGAATCACATTTGTTGCGCCATTTCCAACAATTTTACCAAATGCTAAAACGGTGGGTGGGCGAACATTATCACCTTCCAGCAAAGAATAAGAGGGTGGAAAAATCATAAAGGCCTTATTCAGGTCTGTCAGGATCTGTGAGGCAATTAACAATGGATTAGTATAGTCATTCGGCATCGCTGCATGGCCACCTTTACCTTTAACGGTTACATAGATCTCATCAGTACTTGCCATATACATTCCGGAACGGAATCCTACTTTCCCGGTTTCCATGCTCGGAAAAACATGTTGTGCGAAAAAACTATCGGGTTTAGGATTTTCAAGAACGCCTTCCTGAATCATGAGCGAAGCACCTCCTGGTAATTTTTCTTCACCGGGTTGAAAGATCAGCTTCACTGTTCCTTCAAACTCATTTTTAAGTTCATTCAATATTTTAGCAACACCTAATAATGATGCACTATGCACATCGTGTCCGCAAGCATGCATCACGCCTTCATTTTTCGACTTGTATTCGCAGGTGTTTTTTTCTAAAATGGGCAGAGCATCCATATCGCCACGCAATGCAACAATCTTCTTTGAAGGATTCTTCCCTTCTATCAATGCTACGATACCGGTTTTTACCATTCCTTGTTTAAAAGGAATATTGTATTCCTTTAATTTGGAAGCAATATAATCGGATGTATTGAATTCTTCAAACGACAATTCAGGATTAGCATGCAAATACCTACGGATAGCAATTGTTTCAGGTAGTGCTGAATGAGCTAGGGATTTAATTTTATCTTTCAACTTATTATATTAAAAAAGGTTTTTGATACACCCGAAATGACATTTATTTTCCAAAGATCATTTTCAAGGAGAGCAGCAAAATGATGACTCCAAATACTTTTTTAAGCATCGATTGATCAATTGCAATTGAAAGTTTAGAACCAAAGTAGCTGCCTATTAAAAAAGTACTGGCGATCACAAAAGCGGTTTTCCATTCAATATGCCCGGCCTGATAATAATTAAAAACACCTAAAATTCCAATGGGAAGTAAGAACATGAACAATACTGTTCCCTGTGCCTGATGCTGTGAATAGCCCAGAAAGTAAACCAAAGCAGGTACGATGATAATTCCGCCACCGATACCAACAAGTCCGCTAAGCATACCGGCAACCAAGCCAAGGCATAGCAAAATAATTATTGTTGTCATATTTAATTGTGAGTTTTTCAAGAGCAGTAATTCTTAAAAATCAAGACTAAGAGATAAATGCCAAATAGGTTTCAGGATAATTCCATCCTGCACACCCCATGCTCTGTCGATTCGAATAAAATAACCAAAGATTCTGCTTCTGAGTCCGAAACCATAACCACCAACAATTGGATTATGCTGCGTTTTCAAAGTGATAATCAAAGGAGTGATATTATTACCGATCACAGTTGTGTTCAATGAATTGTTTTCAGAATAAGGTGAATTACCTGTCCATGCTGTTCCTAAGTCACCAAATCCGATGATCTGAAAATTCTGAATAAAATCAGAACGAATCGGACGTTTGAAGAAATATTTAAAGATCGGAAAGCGCAATTCACTATTGATCACAACAAAACTATTTCCATTACGAACGTTCTGATAAAAACCGCGCATGTTTGTCGCTAAAGTCTGGTAGGTATAATTCTGATCGGTAGCAATATTTGTAGTATTATCGAATTTAGGATTAAACCAATTGTCTACTCCACCCATGTAATAGATCAGTTTTTTATTTCCGAAAGAAGTACTGGCAGCGATACGGTTTGCCCAGATCAAATCACGGTGGATCTTTTTGTAATTACGTGCATCCAATCCAACCACAAAAAAATCGGTTTTTACCTTATCGATCTGGCGATAATATTCACCAAACAATTTGGCTCTCGTTCCATTGTATAAATTCAATCCTTTTTTGATTGTGTTATCATATACCCATTCCAATTTCAAAGAACCCCAATTTTCGTAGGCATTCTTTCTCTTTAAATTTGTCAGGTCAGTTGCGGTATAAACGATCCTATCGTTACGATAATTAACCGTTCCTCTCACGCTTGCTACTTCACTGAAGGGATATTTCAAAATATACTTCGCTTCATGCGTATACACTTTCACGATCGAATAATTATCGGCAACATCCAACAACGATTGTCTGTGCAATACAATTTGCTTATCGATATTCTTAATCCTGTTTTCACGGCTTAAGAAAAACTCATTACTATTTAAATCACCTGAAAAACGAATCCCTCCAACAATTCTATAATCTTCGAACAGATCACTTACGCCAACTTTAAAAAAAGCGTTGATCCCAGGATTCAAATAGATCGGACTTCCGCCACCGGCAAATTTCTGATACGAAGCATTCAGGAATGAATTGTCAATTTGTGAAACAACGTAATCTACCGAATAATTGATATTGTAATTCCGTTGTTTAGACAATACAAAATCTGCATTGGGATTTGCTATTGTTGCTATTGTATCGACTAAGGGCTTCGTTTGAGACGCAGCATCTTGCTGTTTTTTCGGCTGTTCGTTCTCAAAAGTGTAATTGTTAATATCGATTTGCGAAGAGTCCTTTTTAGGCGTATCGTTAATATCGATAACAATTTTAACATTTTCAGCGGCAGGAGTATCTCTCAGATTTTTATCTTTCACAGAGGCTTCAACAGCTTCTTTGCGTTCAATACGATCTTTATAATCGCGATACGAAGTATTTTTTAAATTCAGTTTCGGGGTTGCATCTGCTGGCATCAATGAACCAACAAACAATTTATATTTTCCATTTTCAAAAATGATCTCAGAAAATTTATTTGCTTTCATATTCACATCCTGCTCCAAAATACTACGTTTATAATTCGTAATCGGAAAAGATGAAACAACAGTACGGTAATGTGCTGAAGTATCCACATATGCAATTACACTATCAAAGCGAGCGATGAAACGATTACGAATTCCATTGATATCACTTAAATAAGAAATGTGTGTACTATCGTAATCAGCAGGATAGCTTTCATCAATATTCGGAGTATTGGTTACACGTTTCAACACACGTGATTTAATTACATTGTCGAATACAAATAAATCTTTGTAAGGCATTGCCGGCTCCGCTTTTCTTTTCGTATCATAAAATAAAGTATCCAGCGGACGGTTGGAAGCGAATGCAATTTGTTTTGAACCGTGAACGAACCGTGGCGTCAAATCATCATAAATATCCTTCGTGATCTGATCGTATGCGCTGGAAGCTGCGGTGAAAACAAAGATGTCTGTCTGGCCTTTTTGCACAGCCGACATCACAAACTTTTTCCCGTCATCGTTATATGAGTAATCTAATATTTTCTCGAAACCGGTAATGTTGCGTTCGGTTCGGTCTTTTGATTCCAGCTCATACGTAGTAAGTACCAAATAGCTTTTTCGTTCGATGATATATGAAAACAATTTCCCACTTGGATGCCATGCTAAAAGGGGAAACGACTGATCACTCGGACGGTCGATTTTTTGTCCGGATTTTAATATCCGTTTCGCTTTATTTTTTTGAACATCATATAACCATATTTTGTATTGACCCATTTCATTGGTGGTATACAACACATAATTTCCATCCGGACTTACTTTCAGTTGAGCGTAAATCCGAGCTGCCTTCGGTTTCTTAACAACCAATGGCAACTGTGACGGCAATGTTCTCGTGGTATCTTTTTCAATGTATTTGTTCGAATACGAGTCGAAACATTCTCTCCAAAGATTTTTCACAGAAATGCCCAACACAAATAAGGAAGAGTTGTCGATGTTCCGGCTCACCTTGGTCATATATAAAATATTGGAGATCACTGCTTCGCCATAGTTATCAGCAATGTGTTTCCACATGGCATGTCCAGCATACTTCGCATCACTGCCTTCCAGACGGTTAATATTTTTATACCTTCCGCTAACTATTCCATCCTTCACACGGTTATCGATATCCGAATTCCAATCGTAGGAAACATATTCAACCAAGCCCTTGATGTACCATTCGGGTAAATTCAAAAGTGTACTGTTCTTCACCATCTCCCGCACATTACCGCCATACATCATTTCGTTGATGAGCACTTCCGCTAAGCCGGCACGAATCTGCGCATCCAATTTCGCATGATCTCCTTCGTAGTACAAAATTACTTTTGAACCTTCAACACGTGTTACACCACCTGTATTATAATCTTCTTCAGTAGAAAGACCGATATTACTTTGCTTGTAGTCGGATTGTTTATTGTATACAATAAACTGCACTTTGTCGTCAAAGGTATAATCAAACAATTTCTCTACTTTTTCCATTTGCAATTTAGCAGATTGAGAAACATAGTTTGACAATTCACGTCCTTGTTCATAGAAATAAACATCGTACTTCGGATAAGAATAATAGGTCCAGAAATAATTATCATATTTCACGCGGTTTTTACCGAAATCGGTTTGAGAACCACTATAAAATTGCGCGTTTAATTCGGTATTCGGAAAAACTGCGAATACCAAAAGGATGAAAAGGATTACTTTTTTATATGTAGAGGCCAATAGCGTATGCACTGATAAATTTTATTAGAATGCTAAGATACTAAATAATGAAAGCAATTACAAGGGCGAAACCTGTATTTTGCTACTTTTGTAACGCATTTCTAATAAATATATTATGATTCAGATTCACTCTTTCACCTTTAATCCGATCCAGGAAAACATGTATCTGCTTTTTGACGAAAGCAAAGACTGCGTTATTATTGATCCGGGATGTTATGACGATACCGAAAGAGCTGTTTTGTCGGAGTTCATAGCCGAAAAGGGCCTGAAACCGGTGAAATTATTAAATACACATTGTCATTTAGATCATATTTTCGGGAATGGCTATGTGGCAAAAAAATACGACCTGAAACTAGAATTCAACAAGAACGACATGCGTATTTTTGAGGCATTTCAGATGACCTGCGACCTTTACGGAATGAGTTGTGACCCTTCACCTCAACCCTCCGTATTTTTGGAAGAAGGCGATATTATCAAATTTGGCAATTCTAAATTGGAAATTTTATTTACACCCGGACATTCACCGGGAAGCATCACTTTTTACAATCGCGAAGAAAAATTTATGATCGCAGGAGATGTTTTGTTCAGTGGAAGTATCGGACGAACA
>JBILYL010000155.1:0-6299 GCA_044377775.1 Bacteroidia bacterium | reverse complement strand
GTGGATGGGATAATGATCACTGAAAAAACAGAAGTAGTGAAACTTGCTTAAACGCGAATGTGGATCCTTAGGATTTTTAATTGAATGTAAAGTAAAAAAACTCAGCAAAGCTAAACCGTCATCATCCTATTTCTGATTTCCTATTTTTCCATCAATGCTTCCGCAATGATCAAATCTTGTTCAGTAGTAATTTTAATATTTTCGCGGTTTCCTTCTATCAGATTTATTTTTTCTCCGAACGCCTCCAGCACACTTGCATCGTCCGTAAATTCGGGCTTGTAAGCTTTTAAAAATGCTTTTTTGATCAGATCAGAATGAAAACATTGAGGTGTTTGAATGATCGAATAATGCGTACGGTCTACAGCACAATTATCTTTCCCCTTTAAAAACCGGATCGAGTCGTTGAGCGGAACGGATGGAGAAGCATTGCCTCTCACTTCAGCCGTTTCAAAAGCATTCAAAATTGTTTGTCTGTTAACCAATGGTCTTGCAGCGTCATGAATTCCAACAACACAAGCATCAGGAACAAGCGCCAAACCATTTTTCACAGAATGGTAACGTGTTTCTCCACCATCTGCCAATTGATGCGGAATTTTAAAATTGTGTTTTGCACACAGGTCGTTCCAATCGTCATTCAATGATTTTGAAAGAACAACAATAACAAAAATATCAGGGAAGGCAGACGTAAACCTTTCAATCGTATGCATCAAGACAGGCTTACCTTTCAATTCAATGAATTGTTTTGGAATGGCATTATTCATGCGACTTCCGGTTCCTCCTGCTACTATGATAACGTATTTTTTCATTTGAATTATAAGTACTGATCAGGAATAAAAAAACGAATTTACGAATCAGTGTTTTCACACATTCGTAAATTCGTAGAATTAGTCATTTGTACACTTTTTTTTACAAGATCAACATTGCGTCTCCGTATGTATAAAAATTGTATTTTTCTTTTATAGCTTCCTTATATGCTTTCATCATCAGGTCATAACCACCAAATGCACAAACCATCATCAATAAAGTAGATTCAGGTGTGTGGAAGTTTGTGATCATACAATTTGCAACACTGAAATCATAAGGAGGAAAAATGAATTTATTTGTCCAGCCATCATATGGCTTCACGTATCCATCTGTACTTACAGATGTTTCGATCGCACGCATAGAAGTCGTTCCAACACAACATACTTTCTTTTTTGCTTCACGTGCTTTATTGATAATCGCACAATCTTTTTCAGAAATATAAGCTTGTTCCGAATCCATTTTGTGTTTTGTCAGGTCTTCTACTTCTACTGTACGGAAAGTACCCAAACCAACGTGTAATGTAACATTTGCAAAATTAACGCCTTTCAATTCAAGACGTTTTAAAAGTTCACGGCTGAAATGTAAACCGGCTGTAGGAGCAGCTACTGCACCTTCATTTTTCGCATAAACAGTTTGATAGCGTTCTTTATCCTCTTCTGTTGGTGCACGCTTGATATATTTAGGAAGTGGTGTTTCACCCATATCGTTTAGGGTTTTACGGAATTCCTCATAGGAACCGTCAAACAAGAAACGTAAGGTGCGTCCACGTGAAGTGGTATTATCAATAACCTCAGCTACCAATGTATCATCATCACCAAAATAAAGTTTATTTCCGATACGGATCTTACGGGCCGGATCAACTAAAACATCCCACAAACGGCTTTCAGCATTTAATTCGCGCAACAAAAACACTTCGATTTTTGCACCTGTTTTTTCCTTATTCCCATACATCCGGGCCGGAAAAACTTTTGTATCGTTAAGAATCATACAATCACCGTCATTAAAATATGACAATACATCCTTGAATGCTTTGTGTTCGATCTTTCCTGTTTTACGGTGAACAACCATCAATCTTGCCTCGTCACGTGTTTTAGCAGGTGTTTCAGCAATTAATTCTTTCGGAAGATTAAATTTAAACTGTGATAATTTCATTTAATTTTTGTTTTGGGGTAAAATAGTCGGGAATTATAAAGCCGAATTGCTCAGATAATTTCTTAAATCTTACGGGATTTATAGTAATTGTTTCGTATTAAGAGTGCAAAAGTAACACCTATAAGTGGCGAAGTCAATAAAAATCGTATTTATTTTTATGTAATATCGTTCCAAATATTAAGAATCCGGGAGTAAAAAAAAATTTTTTAATAAAAATAAATATATATATTTGCCAAAAAAAACTGAAATAATATTTATTGCCTTCGGATCTCTCTCCCTTTAAAAACTATTTGCCTAAAAAGCATACTCGTTTCAATTACTTTTTTTTAACATATTAATAAAAAAAACATTTTACTTTTTGAAAGAATTGCAATTAAAAGGCAATGATTTTAAAAAGTAAAAGGCATAATACTATAGTTACTCGGCAATAAAATCAATTAAACATAAAACAAATAAACATAAAAAAACAAATGAAAAAAATATTACTATTTACAGCATTTTCAATTTCTGTAACAATGGTTGCTCAAACCAACACTTCTTCTGTAAAATACAGAAGAAGTTCTTTACATTCGATAATGGTTGATGATGCGAAACTTCCTAATGCAACCGTTATTAAAGAAGCCTTTACAAAACAACCATTACCAGACAAATACAACGACCATTCATTGGCTTCTCGTTCTTTTGCTCCAGATAAATATGCATTAACTGCTGCAGAAAAAACTGCATTGGGTGCAAAAACTGATGGGAAAGCTGCAGGTAAAATGAAAAGTATGGCAAAAGGTGCTGCTGCCGGAGCTACTGGTGGGTTAGTTGATACTACTGATGCTAAATATTTACCTCAAGTTATTGAAAAGTATTTGGTTGCTAACAATGTTGCAAAAGACATGGTTGCAAAATGGTTCAACAGAGATGCTGCAGGTGCTTTCAACATGAATTTAATTGGTGAAAGAGGTTCTTATGATGCATCTGCTTTGCAGGTAAATACTGCAAAATCTTCTGTAAGAGGAATGGCTTCAATTGCTGATGCCGGTGTTGAATTGATCGGAAACAGCTTTGTTGTTGTTACTCGTTTTAATTTCGTTTCTAAAAAAGAAATTTATGATGCTGCACAGGCTGCTTTAGCTGCTGCTGCTGCTCTTGGTGGTGGGAAATTAAAAGGAAAAATACCTGGTGGAGGTGTTCCAAATATTCCTATAACTCCTGAAATGCAAGCTGCTAAGGATGCTGCTTACAAAAAGGCTACAGAAGGACACATCGTTCAGTGTACTTCTTACTTGTTTCAATTAGTTTGGAATGATTCAGTAGAAGCAGTTTTCTATAACGATCTATGGATGGATGCTTCTGCAATTGATGCTAAGAAAAAACAAGCTTTTGATGATTCTAAATTATTCACGCTGAAATATATCGGTGATGGAAAATCGTTAGCTAACGTTCCATTGTCATTGAAGAAAAAGAGAAGTGATGAAGAATTAATTGCTGTTGCTACTCAAAATGCTTCTGATGCTTCAATCGCTAAATTGCAAAGAGATTACGAAGTATTTAAAACTAAAACTCCTTTATTTAGCGGAAATCCTATCACAGCTAAAATAGGGATGAAAGAAGGCATAGAGTCTGGAGATAAATTCGAAGTCCTTGAACAAACTATGGATGAGAAAACCGGAAGAACTAAATATGTAAGTAAAGGAAAAATCAAAGTTACAGATGCGATTTGGGATAACCGTTTCGCATTAGAAGGCGAAGCTCCTGAAGCAGAAGCACCAGCTTTGGATAAAGACGGAAAACCATTGCCTCCAAAACCAGTTTATACTGAAACTACTTTCAAAGGCGGTTCTAAATTCTACCCTGGCATGTTAATCAGACAACTTAAATAAATAAAAAAGAGTTCTCCTCAAGATGATAATAATAAAATCATTTTGAGGAGATTTTTTTTGGAACAATAATTGGTTTGCCTCCTTGGAATTTTTAAAAAAACTAAAAACTAAACAAATGAAAAAAACAACAAAACTATTAATGGTAGCAGTTACAATATTATTCGCTGCTGTTTATTCTACTTCTGCATTTGCACAAGCTGGAAAAAAAGCTGATAAAGACACAAAATTGTGGCGCTACGAAGTTCAATGTGTTGGCGTTGGTAACGAAGGAACTAAATTGATTAAAGTTTTTTCTTACTCTAAAAAAGCAGATGTTGCTATTGAACAAGCTAAAAAGAATGCAGTCCACGCTATGATCTTCCAAGGTTTTAATGGAAACAGTGGTTCTGGTTGCCCTACACAAAAACCATTGACTAACAATCCTGCTCTTGAACAAGAAAAAGCTGATTTCTTTGACGCATTTTTTGCTGATGGTGGAAAATATATGAAGTTCGTTTCTGTTTCTGGTGACGGACAAGTTGCTGCTGAAGACAGAATGAAAGTTGGTAAAGAATACAAAGTCGGAGTTGTTGTTTCTGTAATGTATGATCTTTTAAGAAAAGATTTAGAAGCAGCAGGAATTATTAAAGGTCTTACTTCTGGTTTTTAATTCTAAAACATATGAGAAATAAATATTTATTCGCAACCCTGTTTTTGTTTTGTACCGTTTTGGGCTTTGCTCAAAGACAACAAAAGAAAATTGCAGGAGCCTACGATACCTATAAAACGGAATGCATGGGTGTTGAAGGAGACGGATCTCAGACATTGAAATGCTGGGGTTCCGGAAAAAACAGATTTGATGCAGTTGAGCAAGCTAAAAAAAATGCAGTGAAGGATGTTCTATTTACCGGTATCTTAAACGGAAGAGAAGAATGTAATAAAAAACCTGTGATTTTCGAAGTGAATGCTTTGGAAAAACACGAGGATTATTTCAATGCATTTTTTGCTGATGGCGGTGCTTACAAAACTTTCGTTTCTATGAAAGATGAATCACTTGGGCCAAAGATCAAAAAAGATAAAAAGAAGAATGGTTCTGAAGTTACCGAAGGGGTTATCGTTCGTGTACTTAGAGCAGAATTAAAGAAAAAAATGATTGAAGATAAAATAATACAACCTTAAAAAAAACAACTATGAAAAAAATAATACTAATCCTTTGCAGCCTTTTACTAATTGTGAATGCAGGCTTCTCTCAAGCAAAAAAACCAACAATCATGGTATTACCAAGTGATGTTTGGTGTAATACAAATGGTTACATGATGGAATTTGATAACCAAGGAACAAAAGTAAAAATCCCTGATTACAAAAAAGCATTTCAAGAAAATGCTGACTTATTAAATGTGATCAGTAAGATCAATGGGTTAATGGCTGACAGAGGTTTCCCTTTGAAAAATGCAGAATCTGCATTGAAATCATTAGAAAGCGAAAGTGCTGAAAATTCAATGTTAACTAGTAAAAGTGGTGGATCTGTTGCAGAAAGCCCAATTGACAAGTTGAAAAAAACTGCTAAAGCAGACATCATTATGCAAATGACTTGGACAGTTAATACAACTGGTCCTAAAAAATCAATCACTTTCAACCTACAAGGTTTAGATGCATATACTGATAAACAAGTTGCTACAGCAGTTGGAACAGGTGCTCCATCTTTTTCTGCTGAACTACCAGTTTTATTAGAAGAAGCTGTTCTTGCTTACTTAGATGGGTTCAACTCTTCTTTGCAAAAACACTTTGAAGACATGTTCGAAAACGGACGTGAAATCATTGTTCGTATCAAAAAATTTGATTCTTGGGATGGCGATTTAGAGAAAGATTTCGCTGGAAAAGAATTGGGCGATGTAATTGAAGGATGGATGACAGCAAACACTGTAAAAGGTCGTTTCAGCACAACTGATGCAACTGAAAACATGATGCTTTTTGAACAAGTTAGAATTCCTTTATACGATGCAACAGGAAAAGCCACTGATGCTCGTGGATTCTGTAAAGAATTACAAAAATTCTTGCAAGCTCCCCCTTATTCTATCACAAATAAATTGATGATGAAAGGTTTAGGTCAAGCAACTATAGTTTTAGGAGATAAATAATAATTTAAACACTATATAGAAATGAAAAAATCAAAAAATATTTTTCTTTTGTTATGTGCATCATTTGCACTAAGTTTTGGAGCAACAGCTCAAAACACAGCAGGGAAAGCAGATGACATGGGTCGCCTAACATTGGCTGCTCACGTTCCGAAACAAATTGATCAAATGCCTGAAGCTGCTAGAAGCATGTTGTCTAACAAAATCAGTCAGATTGTAACACAAAACGGAATGGGTGGAAGTGCACGTAACGAACGTTTTATCCTTACTGCAAACATTGTGATCATGACGAAAGACATCCTTCCTGGACCTCCCCCAATGCATGCTTATACATTGGATATCACTTTCTATATTGGTG
>JBILYL010000154.1:0-6318 GCA_044377775.1 Bacteroidia bacterium | reverse complement strand
ACTTATATTAGCAGTGCTGATATAAGCGAAGATGGTTCTATGCTCTACGTGATCGAAGGGAATGGCGTTTCTGCTAATATCGGAAAACTTTCATCTGTAAATTTAACGACCGGTGTTGAAACATTGCTGACCACGGCATTGAACGATCCCGGCAATAGTTCTTATGGAATCGAATTCAGCCCTACTGATACCAGTGTCTACGTTTTTGAAGGATCATACGCTAGTAACACCCGTGTACAGGCAATCAATCTGAACACATTGGTTAACACCAACAGTCCAATGGTTGGATGGAATACACAATTACACGGTGCAAAATGGACCGGGTCCGGTAATAAATTTATTGTAACAGCGGGTTATGGCTGTGATATGTTGATGACTGACAATGCTGCTAATAACTTGGTTTCTTTTTATTCAACCTGTCCATACAATACCGCAGATGTGGAAGAATTTAAAATGTTAAGAGCAAAAAGTAGTGTTATCAATATTTGTCCGAATACCACTGATAGCACGAAGATCAGTCTTATCTATGGTGGAACAAATTTTAAATGGTTCTTGAATGGTGTTGCTTTAGCTGAAACGAATGATACCTTAATGGCTTTTGCTCCTGGTATTTACCGTGCTCTAGTAGAAATAGACACGACTGATAATTACATGTGGTCTGAACCAATTCAGATCGTTCACAGTGCGGTGCCGGTTGTTACGGTAACGCAGGCAACCAATGATGTATTGATCTGCCCGGCTGAAACAATTATTCTTCAAGGTGTTTCCGGTGGAACATTGAAATGGTACCGTAATGGTGTTTTGATTCCGGGTGCTACAGCAAGTACTTACGCTGCAACTACTGCCGGTGCTTATAACCAAACAAAAACAAATTTGAGCGGATGTACTGATTCTGCTGCTGTTTCTTACGTGATCACTGATCAGTTATCTGGTTGTACCACAAATATCGGAAGTCAGACTTTCGCGAATTTGAATATGTATCCGAATCCGGTTGAATCTAAATTGAACATAGAATCAGCGGAATTAGTGAATACAATTATCGTTTATGATATTATTGGAAAAGAAGTTTTCCGTACAGAAAATGTTAAGAAACTTAATTTAAGTATCGACTTAACTGAACTTGTAAGCGGATCTTATTTTGTAAAAGTGCTTACCGCTTCCGGTGAGACTATCAGAAAAATTCAAAAGTAAGAGTAACATCACTCAAAAAAAAAGGGAGGCCATTTGCCTCCCTTTTTTTTGTTCTGATCTTTAAAAATAAATTACAATACCAATTCTTGAAATAAGCGTTCTGCCGTCTGTTCTAAATTGCTGCACATTCCCGGGTGTGGACGGGAAGTTTGAATTACGGAACTTCTTACTGCTGTTAACCAACGGAAGCGGGAGGGAAGATCCATCGATGCGATCGGGCCTGCACCCGCATCACCCTGTGCTATTTTCTGAAACGATTCTAAGTTTTGTCTGATCTGCTGCAGATCGATCTCTTTATTCAGCAACACTAATTTTGTTTCATCAATGATGAATTTCATCTCAATAAATTTCGCGCGCTTACTGAATAGAATGATTCCTACATTCAGAAACTCCTCGCGTTCTACAAGCGGTAAAACACGGATAACAGCATATTCATATAAGTGTTTATCTTGCATCTTGCGCTTCTTTTGTAAAAATATCGGCATAACTTAATCGCGCCAATAAAAATTGTAAATACACTTCACGTATTTCCTCCGGACTTTCTTCTGTGTCATTCCAAACCAGCCAATCTTTTGGAATAAGGTTCACAATTGTACGGAGTTTATCTTCTGTCAATATGGTCTTGGATTCAGTATTTATTTCGCTCAATAATGTTGCCTGAGGTAGCAGCACATGATCTTTTATGAACGGAAAAGGACCCATCGCTTTCGATTGCCAGTTGGTCCAGCTATATTGAAAGTACAAACAAGAGCCATGATCGATCAACCACAGTTCTTTGTTCCACATCAGCATATTTGTGTTTTTAAAAGTGCGGTCCACATTTGTAATAAACGCATCCAGCCATACAATCTGTGAGGCAAGCCGTTCATCTACTTTCGTAACAACAGGGTCAAACGTGATTGCACCGGATAAAAAATGCAAGGCTAAATTTAATCCTTTACTTGCCTGCAACAGATCCTGAATTTCTTCGTCTGCCTCCGTCTGACCAAACGCTTCATCTAAGTTCGCAAAAACGAGTTCAGGAAGTTTTAGTTTTAATGCACGCGCAATCTCGCCACCGATCAATTCGGCAATGAGTGTTTTAACACCATGTCCGCCACCCTTGAATTTTAAGACATACTTAAAATCATCGTCCGCCTCCGCCAAAGCAGGCAAGGATCCTCCTTCGCGCAATGGCTGAATATAGCGGGTTACATTTACGGTTCTTAAAACGGGTTGAAATGGCATGTGTTTATTTTCCTTTTTCAAAGGTATGAATTTTATATCTCAAGTTAGTGCTTGCCTTCTCCATTGAACTTTTATTATTGTATAACCTTCGTGTGTCTCCGGCAAGTTCTGTTTTTATCTCAATCCAGCAGCGCTAATTCCGGATACTCCACTAAATCAGTTATTCCGGGTTGATCAGTATCAATTCGTGTATTATTTACTTTTTTGTCAACGGTATACGCTTGCATCAATGAATCATCCAACGGTTGAAGCAGGTGCTTTATTTCTTCATCGCTTATTGCCGCTGCTAACCATTGTTTTTCATTTTCTCCGGTGAGGATCACCGGCATCCGTTTTTTAGTATTATGGATCTTTGCCATCAGTGGATTGGCTTCGGTGGTGATGATGCTGAACGATTTTATTGTTGCGCCACTTGCTTCATCTTTCCATATATCATAGATTCCTGCTAAAGAAAAAATCGCTTCGTTTTTTAAATGTATAAAATAGGGATACTTCTCTTTGTTGATTTCTCTGCTCTCAAAAAATCCTGTTACAGGGATAATGCATCTCTTTTCTTTGAGTGAAGGAGCAAAGGATCTCTTCTCAAATACTGTTTCTGATCTTGCATTCAGATTGTTGATCACATAGCTCTTCGCTTTGTCCTGTGCTGTCCAGGATGGTATCAGCCCCCATTGCATATAGCTGAATACATCATTTTGCGTTGCCGTTAAAACAGGCAGTTTTGCATAGTTCTTCACCGCTGTTGCAGCAGCATTGAATCCCGACAGTTTATGAAACACCTTGTGAACTTCCGGTGTTTCATTGCCCGCCTTGTATTTTTTATTTAACTGATCGATTGTTGCTTTTGCATTTAGGGTATAACACATCCGCCTGAATTTTAATTAGGTCTCATTACTTCTTCTGTTAATCCCAATGAGTTCAAAAACTCCAGCTCCGCATCCATTATTGTTTTCACATCCTCATAGGTCAGTATCAGATTGTGTTCGGTCGCTTTATTAAAAACATATGCATTGATATTTTCCTGATCGATATTGATGAGTTCAAAGGCAATGAAAGGTTTTCTGCTGAGATTTTTCTGATACAGCGCTTCAATGTAATCGTCTTCAAATTCTGTCAGTGCTAAAATATCCTCATTCGCCAGCTTCGCATTTAATTGGTCGGATATTGTTTCCCGTATATATTTTATCAGATCATCGTCACTGTATACATCCTGTTCATCTTCGCCTTTTTTTGTCATCGTTGTTTGTTTTAAATATTGATTGTGAAAACTTCATCCAGTCGGGTGGTGTAGCAAGGACTAAGCATCTCTTGCCGTAATTTCCATTTTTTTCCATCTCCCATTGCTGCATATTTTACAACATTTCTGCCCATTATTTTATTCAGTTTATCTACCGTTGAGTTCAATGCTCTTTTTTTATCGTCTTCAGGCAGCTCTGCAAATAAATTTGTTTGTACAGCGCCTTCCGGACTTATTTCAAAGATAAACACTCCTGCCTTCTTATACATATAACCGGGCTTAAATAGTTGTTTCAAACCGATCAGAGCCCATTTTATGATCTCTCCGGAGTCGTTTGTGGGAATCGGGATCTGAATGTAACGGCTGTTGTAGTATTGCTTCAGATCCGCTCTGAATTGATTGGTATGTATGAATACCGAAATGGCAGCACAATTACTGCTTTGTTTTCGGAGCTTTTGAGCAGCCCTGTTTGCAAATGTCGCTACCGACTCCTCTAAAACCTGCAGCTGATCCGTCATTTGACCAAAGGATCGGCTGACACAGATCCCCTTTTTATCCGGGGCGACTTCCTCCATCGGAATGCAAGGTATTCCCCGCAACTCATACACCAGTTTCAAGCCTTGCACCGAAAGATTTTTTCTGATCCAGGCATCATTCATCTGCATCAATTCGAATGCTGTACGGATATTATTTTTTTCTAAAAACTTCGCATACCTGTAACCGATTCCCCACAGATCACCAACAGGAAATTCGTTGAGGTGTTTTTCAATTTCTGCTTTATCAGATAGTTCAAGAACACCAATTTCTTTATATTTTTTCTTCGCGATTTTGTTTGCCATCTTGGCCAGCGTCTTTGTGGGTGCAATGCCTATCGAAATCGGGATCTTTGTATTTTGCCTTACCGACTTTCTTATTTTTTTGCAATACTCCGTCAGGTTTATATGGTCCATCCCCTTGAAATCTAAAAAGATCTCATCAACGGAATACACTTCAAATGTGGGTGCGAAACTTCCCAGTACCGACATCACCCGGTTGCTCATGTCGCCATACAAAGCGTAATTGCTGGAAAATACATGAATTCCTTTTTGTTTGATAAGTTCCCTGATCTCAAATGCGGGAGCACCCATTGCTACGCCCGCATCTTTTGCTTCCTGCGAACGCGCGATCACACAGCCATCGTTGTTGCTTAAAACAACAACGGGTTTGCCGTTCAGAGAAGGTTTAAAAACACGTTCACAGCTTGCATAAAAATTATTGCAATCACACAGCGCATACATTATTTTCTGTTTTTATTCGGTTGATTCAATACCCATGTCAATATTCCCCACACCTCAAAGTTGCTTCCTTCTTTTACTTCAATGGGCTTGAAATCCTTGTTCTCCGGTAATAAATACAACTTATCCTTAAAGCGGGAGATCCGTTTCAACGTAAATTCACCATCAATGATACATACGGCAATGTCACCGTTCAGTGGCTCCAGACTGGCATCAACAACGATAAGTGATTTGTCGAAGATCCCCGCGTCTACCATTGATTGTCCTTTTACTCTTAATATATACGTTGAAGACGGATTTTTCAATAACATCTTCGGAAGGTCAATTGTATCTTCAATATAATCCTCAGCCGGTGATGGAAAGCCGGCATTGATCGGGATGGATACAAGTTTTACGGGATGCGGTGCTGTGATCTCCGGCACCTTGTAGAAATCGAAGTGGACATTTTTTTTTTGAGTAGTAGTATTCATAAAATCAAATTTAATGGGAATAAAGTTGTGTTCAAAAAGATGCTATTTTTTGTAGCAATCACATTTTTTATTTGGAATTCTCAGAACAAAAATATCCAGTTGCGATAGATTAAATATGTCTGATAAGCACCAGATAAATGCGCTATCCCTTCAGTAATAGGATCTCCGGAATTTATTCCTCTGATAGGTGGCTAAAACAAAAGGATTTTCCGAAAGCCCTCAAATCAAGAATTTTTGCAGGAATTAAAATAAATGTTAGAACTTTGCACTACGATGAAAAAGAAAATTGAAATTCTGGCTCCTGCCAAAAATTTGGTTCAAGGCATGGCGGCAATTAATGCCGGTGCGGATGCTGTATATATCGGTGCGCCACAATTTGGTGCCCGCTCAAATGCAACCAACTCTGTTGAAGACATCGAGGAATTGGTGAAATATGCTCACTTGTTCAAGGCGCAGGTTTTTGTTGTAATTAATACCATCCTGTACGATCAGGAACTTGCGGATTGTAAAAAATTGATCCACCAGTTGTATGCGATCGGTGTGGATGCGCTTATCGTTCAGGATATGTCGCTCATGGAAATGGATTTGCCTCCCATTGTTATTCATGCCAGCACGCAGGCAAATAACAGAGATCCCCAGCATGTAAAGTTTTTGGCTGATGCCGGAATGAAACGTGTTGTTCTCGCCCGGGAGTTAAATCTCGATCAGATCAAAGAAATTAGTAGTGCGACCGATGTTGAATTAGAATTTTTTGTTTCGGGCGCCCTTTGTGTTTCTTTCAGCGGAAATTGCTACATGAGCATTGCCGGTGGCGAACGGAGTGCTAACAGAGGTTCTTGCGCACAAAACTGTCGCTTACCTTATAATTTAACCGATGGCACAGGAAAAACCCTGATCGCAAACAGCCATCTCTTATCCA
>JBILYL010000017.1:0-18967 GCA_044377775.1 Bacteroidia bacterium | reverse complement strand
AGTTGCTTACAGGGGGGACATTCAATACCTTTGTATTATGGTTCAAACAAATGTCTACGATCTGTTTCTTTTTCGCGGGAGAAATATCCTGAATTGAAATAATCAGATTAGAAACATCATTTTCTTCTAACAAGTTGTCGAGTCGAGAAATGTTATAGATCGTTGTGCCTTCCAGTTTTTTACCTTGTTTTTTTAGGTCATCATCAATAAATCCTAATACTTTGTATTTTGTTCCTGCATCTCTGTCCAATGTCCGTTTTGTGATTATTCCGGATTCACCGGCTCCGAAAATGATCACACTTCGTTTTTCTTTGTTCGGGTTTGTCAATTCAAGATACAGGGCTTTGAACATTACTCTTAAACTGATCATAAGGAAAGCCGTTGCCATGTAATCTATGATGATGATAGAAAAGGGAATCGGGAATGTGTGATTGACAAAGTAGTAGAAAATGGTATTTACAAGAACGAATAAAATGCTACCGATCGAAATTACACCGAAGATCCGCTGAGCATCTTTCGAACTGGTGTATTTTACAATTCCTTGGTATGTTTTAGAAAAAAAGAAACTCATTGCGCGTATTCCGAGAACAATTCCGAATACAAGAGGAAATGCTTCAATTTCTACTTTCGGAATAGAAAAGTTGAATCGGACAAGATAGGCCAGTATCAGCGAAAATAAACAAATAGCCATATCGATGAAAAAAATAATCCACCGGGGCATACTGCGTTGAAATAAAAAATCGAGCATTTTCATAAGAAATTGAACTTTTCAAAGATAATTAATATCCTTGGATTATAATCTATCAAAAAATGGATAGATCGCTCTATTTTATAAGTATAATTGCTATTTTTACAGTGAATATCATAAATTGAGTCAAATTCCTGGAAGATTAGTCAATATGCTTGATTACAATCAGAAAATCGTCAATACTATTTCTTTAGAATCATCAGAAATTGCATCCTTTGTAACAGAGAATGATGCATTTGTTGATTCAAAAACGGTTGAGTCTTTTGGCGAAGAATGGGAAAAATTTGACTCTTTTGATGATGAAGAAATTACAAAAATTGGGAATGAATATTTTGATATTGTAGATCCCCGGATCTTAAATAAAGAATCTGTAGTGCTCGATTTGGGATGCGGTTCCGGAAGATGGTCGCGCTACATGTCTGATAAAGTGAAATTTATTGAAGCAGTGGACCCGAGTAAAGCGGTTTTGAGTGCGGTGAAATTAAACCGGGATCTCAAAAATATCCGTGTCACAAGAGCCGGTGTTGATAATATTCCTTTTGCAGATAATAGTTTTGATCTGATCGTTTGTCTTGGAGTTTTACATCACCTTCCTAAAACGGCAGAAGCTCTGAAAAAGGCTACCGAAAAACTAAAACCGAATGGGTATTTTTTACTCTATTTATATTACAAATTGGATAACCGTAGTTTTATCTATAAATTATTTTTTTGGCTTTCTAATATTGTCAGAACAATTGTATCCAAACTTCCTTCTTCTTTAAAACATATTGTTTGTGAGATCATAGCTGTTGTTGTTTATTTACCATTGATATTCCTTGCTCGTGTTGTTAGAAAACTTTTTCCGGAAAAACGATACTATAAACTTTTGCCGCTGTCTTATTATTTAAATAAAAGTTTTACGATAATCAGGAATGATGCACTGGATCGTTTTGGAACACCACTTGAACAGCGTTTTTCAAAAAAAGAAATTGAAGTGATGATGAGAAATGCAGGATTTTCAGAAATTAAATTTTCTGAAAATGAACCATATTGGCATGTACTTGGAAGGAAATAAAAATGACAAATAAAAAAATTCTGTTCATCGCATCACACCGTAAAGACCGTTCTCCTGGTCAGCGGTATCGCTTTGAGCAGTACTTTGATTTTCTTCAACAGAATGGATACGACTGTGAACTGGCTTTCTTTTTAACTGAGGCTGACGACAAAGTGTTTTATAGTCCCGGAAATATCCTGAAGAAATTTTTTATCACAATCAGAAGTGCGAAAAAACGAATGCGGGATGTCAGACGTGCCAGTCAGTTTGATATTGTTTTTATTCAAAGGGAAGCATTTATGACGGGATCCACTTTTTTTGAAAAAGGATTCAGGCGGTCTTCTGCAAAAATAATTTTTGATTTTGATGATTCCATTTGGCTTTTAGATACCTCTAATGCAAATCGAATGTGGCAGTGGATGAAAAGTGCAACAAAAACAAGTGAGATCATCGCTCTGTCCGATCTGGTATTTGCCGGAAATCGTTATTTAGCCGATTATGCAAGTCGTTTTAATAAAAACGTAAAAATTATTCCTACAACAATTGATACAAAAAAGTTTCATCGAAATGATGAATATAAAAATAATTCAACTGTTTGCATTGGCTGGAGCGGAAGCCATACAACGATCAAGCATTTTGAAGCCGCAATTCCTGTTTTAAAAAAGTTGAAAGATAAATACGGAGAGCGTATCTGTTTTAAAGTTATGGGTGATCCTCAATTCGAAAACAAAGAACTGAATATAGCCGGAATTTCCTGGAGCAGCAGCACCGAGGTTTCTGTTCTCTCTTCTTTCGATATCGGTATCATGCCCTTACCTGATGACCAATGGGTGAAAGGGAAATGTGGATTAAAAGGTTTGTCATACATGGCAATGGCAGTTCCAACAGTTATGTCTGCCATCGGGGTGAACCCGGAAATAATAAATGATGGAATAAATGGATTTCTGGCTGCTTCAGAAGAAGAGTGGGTAGACAAAATTTCACAATTGATCGAATCGTTTGAATTGAGAAAAAAGATGGGTGTAAATGGACGCGAAACCGTTTTAAGTCGCTACTCTGTTGAATCACAAAAAAATAACTATTTGAATGCTTTTAATGAATTGTTGAAACGATAAAATCTTACATTTGTATCGGTCTGTTAATCAGAAATAAGAACATTCAGTTTCAATAAATACCAAATTACAAAATGGAAACAACTTCAGAAGAATTAAAAAGCGTTGCTTTAGAAAATAAACATATTTCATTGGGCGCTAAAATGGTTCCCTTTGCCGGATATTTAATGCCCGTTTCCTATAGCGGCTTAAACGATGAGCATGTAACAGTAAGAAATGCAGTTGGTGTTTTTGATGTTAGTCACATGGGTGAGTTTATTCTGAAAGGTGAACATGCATTGGATCTTATACAACGCGTTACTTCAAATGACGCATCTGTTCTTGCTGATGAAAAGATACAATATTCTTGTTTGCCGAATGATAAAGGCGGAATCGTTGATGATCTTTTGGTATACCGTATGAATGAAAAGGAATACATGTTAGTTGTTAATGCTTCTAATATTGAAAAAGATTGGAATTGGATCAGTAAGTTCAATACAAAAGGTGTTGAAATGAAAAACATTTCTAATGGTGTTTCTTTATTAGCGGTTCAAGGACCTAAAGCTATTTTGGCATTACAAAAACTTACGGATATTATTCTTTCAAAAGAGGAACATTTAATGGTGAAGAAAACGTGGTGATATCCAATACCGGGTATACTGGCGCAGGTGGTTTTGAGATCTATTTTCCAAATGCATCTGCTGATAAAATGTGGGATGCAATTTTTGCTGCCGGTGCTGAATTTGATATCAAACCAATTGGATTAGGTGCCCGCGATACTTTGCGTTTAGAAATGGGTTTTTGTTTATATGGCAATGATATTGATGATACAACTTCTCCAATTGAAGCAGGTTTGGGATGGATCACGAAGTTCACAAAAGAATTTACCAATAAAGCAGCGTTGTTAGAACAAAAAGAAAAAGGTGTATCCAAAAAATTAGTTGGTTTCGAAATGATCGACCGTGGTATTCCTCGTCACGATTACCAAATTGCTGATTCAAGCGGAACCATTATAGGTAAAGTAACTTCCGGAACACAATCACCTTCTTTAAATAAAGGAATCGGAATGGGGTATGTTCCAACTGCTTTTTCCAAAGCTGATTCTGAAATATTTATTATGATCCGCGATAAAGCGATCAAAGCAAAAGTTGTAAAAATCCCTTTTTATAAAGCATAAATCCAGATTCCTACGCTCTACATTTTAATGAAGAGTGTAGGTTGTGGAAGTCGTTTGTATGGAAAAAAAAATAACTGTTGACGTTTGTGTATCACCTTATCTATATCCGGTCCATCACCGCGATGATGCTATCGTTGTTGTTATTGATATTCTTCGTGCAACAACAGCCATGTGTACCGCTTTTCATTATGGTGTTGAAAAAATGATCCCCGTTGCAACTATTGAAGAAGCATCCGAATACAAGAAAAAAGGATTTATGGTTGGGGCAGAAAGAAATGGTGTTGCGCTTGAAGGTTTTGATTTTGGAAATTCCCCTTTCAGTTACATGAACGAAAAAATTGTTGGTCAGACAATTGTTATTTCTACAACAAATGGAACGCAGGCTATTGAAGCGGCTAAGGATGCTCATCAGGTTGTAATTGGTGCGTTTTCAAACATTACCGCTTTATGTGAGTATTTAGTTTCTCAAAAACGGAGCGTACTTTTATTGTGTTCAGGTTGGAAAAACAGGTTCAACTGGGAAGATAGTATTTTTGCTGGTGCAGTTACCACTCGTTTATTTAATGCCGGTTTACACAATACCGGTGACGCTGCTAAAGCGATGTCATTCCTTTACGAGCAATCTCAGAAAAGTCAGATAAAGTTTATCCGAAATTCTTCTCATGCCGAACGCCTTGCAGCGATGGGATTAAAAAAGGATATTAAATATTGTTTTCAGTTGGATCAGACAACCGTTATTCCTGTATTGGAAGGTAAATATTTAGTAAAACTGCCTTAACCTTTTTATTTCATTTATTTCTTATCTTTACTCAGCTGCTTGCACTTGTTTTATCGTGCATCTATTTCTTATCATATGCGTAAAGTTATAATTACTGTTTTATTTATGATTGCGTTTCTGGTGCTGCCCAATTTGCAGCCTGCATATTCGTGGGGCTTTTTTGCACATAAAAAGATTAACCGGATGGCGGTTTTTACATTACCCGAAGGGATGATCGGATTTTATAAACAGCACATCGAATATATTTCTGAACATGCTGTTGACCCGGATAGAAGAAGGTATGCGAACGAAGATGAAGCACCCCGACATTATATCGATATCGATCATTATGGGAAATATCCTTTTGATTCTGTTCCTCAATGGTGGAAAAAGGCTATTGCAAAATATTCTGAAGATACACTTAAAGCATATGGCATTGTTCCTTGGCACATCGAGAAAATGGTCTATCGTTTAACGGAAGCATTCAAGGAAGAAAACATGGATCTGATCTTGCATTATTCTGCCGACCTTGGTCATTATATTGCAGATGCTCATGTACCTTTGCATACAACAGAAAATTATAACGGACAACTAACCAATCAAAAAGGGATACATGGTTTTTGGGAATCGCGTATCCCTGAATTAAAATCAGAAGGTTATGATTATTGGATTGGTCGTGCAAAATACATTGACAAGCCTATTGAAAAAGCGTGGGACGTTGTAAGGGCAAGTCATGCAGCGGTAGATTCTGTTTTAACATTTGAAGCGAATCTGAACGCTGAATATTCTCCTGATAAAAAATATAGTTTCGAAAATCGTGGTTCGAGTTTGATGAAAGTTTATTCTAAAGAATATTCAGAAGCATATGATAAATTATTAGATGGAATGGTTGAGCGGAGGATGCGGGAAGCTATTATTACCATCGGAAGTTTGTGGTATACGGCATGGGTAAATGCCGGAAAGCCCGATCTGAAACGTTTTGGTGATAAAGATGTTTCTGATTCTTTGAAACAAGCGAATAAAATTTCTGATGAGCTTTGGAAAACAGGTAAAACAAAAGAGGTAAAAGGTCATGATGATTAACGTTCCGGATTAAGGATCAACATGAATATATACTTCCCTGTGTGCTGTATTTTTTGTTAGAACACGATTGAACTGAATGAAATAATCATTTGTGATCGCAACTACCTATAGCTAATTCATAGGCACTTCTTAGAAAGTCATTGCTGAGAAAGAACCCCACTTTTATTTCGGAAAATCTGTTACTTTATGTAAGAAAGCGCTTACAATTTCTGTTGCAGGAAAAAACGCTTAGTAAGGATCCGCAAAAATTACTTATTTACAATCGGAATAACTTTTTCGCCAATCAATTTAATGGACTGCATTAATTTTTCATGAGGTAATGCTGCATTATCCATCTGAAATGTAAATCGTGATATCCCGCCCAATGCTTCACTGTGACGGATGATTTTTTGTGCCACTTCTTCAGGGTTGCCCACCAACAATGCACCAGTCGGGCCATTTTGTGCATGAAATCTTTCTAAACTTACTGGAGGCCAGCCACGCTCTTTTCCAATTCGTGTAAATGTTTCGGCATAACCGGGATAGTATTCAGCAACTGCTTCTGCTGATGTGTTCGCTACATAACCCAATGAATGTAATCCTACTTGTAATTGTTCAGGGGCAAAGCCTGCACTTTTTCCTGCTTCACGATACAAATTAATTAAAGGCCGGAAACGGTGTGTTTCGCCACCAATCACCGCTACCATAAGCGGCAATCCCAGTTTACCTGCACGGATAAAAGATTCAGGTGTGCCGCCAACACCCAACCAGATTGGGAGTTGGGATTGTAATGGACGTGGATAGATAGCTTGATTTTGCAACGGTGCGCGGAATTTCCCTGACCAATTCACTGTTTCGTTATCACGGATCGTGAGCAGTAAATTTAGTTTTTCTGAAAAGAGTGCATCGTAATCATTCAGGTGATAACCGAATAAGGGAAAAGATTCCGTAAAAGAACCTCGTCCAACTACTATTTCTGCTCTTCCTTGTGAAATCAGATCTAGCGTTGCAAAATTCTGAAACACCCTAACCGGATCAGCAGCACTCAAAACAGTAACAGCGCTAGTTAGTTTGATGCGTTTGGTTCGGGCCGCAGCAGCTGCCAGTATTATGGCTGCTGCCGAATCCATAAATTCTTTACGATGGTGTTCACCAATTCCAAAAACATCCAACCCTGATTGATCGGCTTGCTCCATGCGCTCTAATAATTGGGCCATTGCATTCATCCTGTCTGATGATGTTGTGCCACTATTATTTGCCGCTGATGCGAAACTATCTATTCCAATTTCCATTTATTTACGCTTTTTTATTTTGATATTTTTTTATCACTTATCGTGAACTTCCTCAATGCTTTTTTCTTGAATTCAATCCGGTTGATTTATTTATTGACTTCCCAAACCATCACAGCCCTGTCATCACCCGTTGATAAAAGATATTTCTCCGTCCACACTAATTTATTTACCGAGTTCACATGGCCATCAAAATTTTCTTTATTGATGCGCACTTGTAATTCAAAAGTTTCGGCATCCCAAATTTTTACTGTTTTATCTCTGCTGGCTGTTGCAAATAATTTTGCATCAGGAGAAAATACGATATCATAGATTGCAAAGTTGTGAGCCGGAATACTTTTAATTTGTGTATATGTTTTTGCATCCCAAATGTTGAGATGTGCATCTCTTCCTCCGGTTAAAATTAATGCTCCGTTAGGCGAATAGCGAACGCAGTTGGCTGATAAGGAATGTGCAAGAAAGATTCTCTTTTCTTCCAGGCTGTTCAGGTCGAAAATGCGGATGTTGCAATCGCCACTGGCAATAGCTATTTCGGAGCTGTTGTAGTTGATGTCGATGCTGCGGACCTTTTCGGCACAGATCTTTTTTATTTTAATTAATGAGAGCATATCAAGGGAACAAACAGAAAAATTTCCATCGCCTCCTGCAGAATAAAAACAATTTGTTTCTGCTGAATATTTTAAATCGAAAATGGAAGATGTATGGTGTTGTAATATTTTCAGTTCTTGTTTTTTTTCTAAATCTAAAACATGAATGCTTCCTGCGGATGTTCCAACCAATAAAATATTTTTTTGAGGAATATTACAAATAGCGTAAACTATCGATGGAAATTGGGCTGCAAACTTTTCGGGTTGCAATGTATCGAGATTCCACAACGCAATAAATTTGTCACTGCTGCCCGAATAAAGGAGTGATGAAGATGCTCCTTGCTCAAGTGCATAAACTGCACCACTATGTCCGGTTAAAGTGCCTGTTTTCTTTACCTCAATTTTCATGGTACAAAATTAGGCAATATAGTCCGAGGTTTTTCAACTCAGATTACACAAATATTCACGATTTATTTCTTTAAATATTTTTCCTATCTGTGATTCTATTTGGAACGGCTGTCTACTGTTTTATTATCTTTTGATGTTGGGTCTATAGTTCGGATTGAATTCTAATGTGTTTTACTAAATAAAAAATCAATAAAAAAGTGACAACACGGAACGAAACTATTTTCATCTAATGTTAAATTAGACGAGGCAAACCTACTTCCTATTTTGTCGTTGAGCTTTTTCAATTCTTCTGATTATTTGGAATCGGAAACGATTTTTTTGTTTGATAGCAAATGTAACTATTTAAAAATCAAGCGGATGCCTTTTTTTATTTTGTCTGCAGTTTTTTGTTTGTCATCTTGTCAGCATATCTGTGCTGGCACATCATTTGACTATTGTATATGCTTTTAATCATTTTAAATAATAACCTTAAACATCTATAACTATGAGTACCGGAAAAATAAATGTTCAAACCGAAAACATTTTCCCAATCATTAAGAAATTTCTTTACAGCGATCACGAGATCTTTTTGCGTGAATTGGTATCAAATGCTGTTGATGCAACACAAAAATTAAAAACATTGACGGCTATTGGTGAAGCGAAAGGTGATCTTGGTGATATTAAAGTAGAGGTTATTCTTAATAAAGAGGCTAAAACAATTACTATCCGAGATAAAGGAATAGGAATGACAGCCGAAGAAATTGAAAAATACATTACTCAAATTGCTTTTAGTGGTGCTGAAGAATTCGTAAATAAATACAAGGATAAAACATCTGAAGCCAACGCGATCATCGGGCATTTCGGTTTAGGTTTTTATTCCGGATTTATGGTTGCAAAAAAAATTGAAATTATATCCTTGTCTTTTAAGGAGGGATCCAAAGCAGTTCAATGGGAATGCGATGGAAGTCCCGAATACAAAATCGAAGAAACATCAAAATCTGGAAGAGGAACTGATATTGTGTTGCACATTGCAGAGGATTCCGAAGAGTTTTTAGAAGAACAGCGGATCGATCATTTGTTGACCAAATATTGCAAATTTCTTCCTGTCGAAATTAAATTCGGTACGCGCAAAGAAGGAGAAAAAGAAAGTGAAGTGGAAGTAGATAATGTAATTAATAATCCTTCTCCGGCCTGGACTAAAAAACCTTCTGATCTTAAGGATGAGGATTATAAAGCATTTTACCGTGAATTATATCCTATGACTTTTGAAGAACCACTTTTTCATATCCACCTGAATGTAGACTATCCTTTTAATCTGACTGGTATTCTTTATTTTCCAAGAATAAAAAAATCGTTCGAAGCTCAGAAAGATAAAATTCAATTGTATTGTAATCAGGTTTTTGTAACCGATTCGGTAGAAAATATTGTTCCTGATTTCTTGTCCTTGTTACAAGGTGTCATTGACTCTCCGGACATTCCTTTAAACGTCAGCAGAAGTTATTTACAAAGTGATGCAAGCGTTAAAAAGATCTCTGCTCATATTACAAAAAAAGTAGCTGATAAGCTGGAAGAAATATTCAAAAAAGACCGTGCTGATTTTGAATCGAAGTGGGAAGATATTAAGATCTTCGTTCAGTATGGAATGCTTTCAGAAGAAAAGTTTTATGAAAAAGCTCAGAAATTTGCCTTGCTGAAAAGTACTGATGGAACCTATTCTACCTTGGAAGAATATGCTGAAAAAGTAAAAGCGGCACAAACGGATAAAGACAATAAAATAATCTATTTATATACTACAAACTCAGAAGAGCAGCACAGTTTTATTGAAACAGCGAAAGAACGCGGGTATGATGTGATTCTTTTTGATAGTCCGATTGATGCTCATTATATTAATCAATTAGAGCAAAAACTTCAAAATATTTCTTTTGTGCGTGTTGATGCTGATGTTATTGATAAAATCATCAAAAAAGAAGAGGAGCAGCCTTCTAAACTGACTGAAGCAGATCAAAATCTCTTGAAACCAATCGTTGAAGAAATGGTTCCAAAGGAGAAATTCACTGTAGTATTTGAAAGCTTAAGCGAAAAAGATGCACCTATGATCATAACGAAACCTGAGTTTATGAGAAGGATGAAAGACATGAGCGCTATGGGTGGCGGAGGAATGGCTTTTTATGGTTCAATGCCCGATATGCATAATTTAGTTGTAAATTGCAATCATCCTTTGATTTCAAAAATACTGAATGAGAAAGATGCTCAAAAGCAAAAGCAACTGACAAAACAAACTGCTGATTTGGCAATGCTCTCACAAGGGCTCTTAAAAGGTGAAGAATTAACCAAATTTATCAGAAGAAGTCTCGAATTGATAGATTAAAAAGGAGTTCTGAAGCTTGGCTGTTTTGAAAGGTCTTGTTTATTGAGGATTTTTGCTCCGGATCATTCATCTCATACTGCCAAAAATAGTCAGCTTGTCACAATGGCTATTCTGGTACATACTTTGACAATTTACACGCATATTAACTAAAACAAAAATAAAAAAATGAAAAAAGGTTTAATAATAGGAGGAGGCTTACTTCTTTTTGTATTTATCATCTTTATGATGTATCGGAGTAATTTTAATACTGCAAATATGTACCAGAAAGAGGTTGACAAAGCTTGGGGTAATGTTCAATCCAGTTATCAAAGACGTGCTGATTTAGTTCCTCAGTTGGTCGCAACTGTAAAAGGTGCTGCAGAAAATGAAAGAGGAATTTTAACTGCTGTTACACAAGCGCGTGCTGGAATTGTAAATGCGAAAACTCCCGAAGATATGGAATTGATGGGTAAAAAAATAAATACAGCTATTAACCTGGCTTTTGAAGCGTATCCTCAGATCCGCTCAACAGAAAACTTCCAGGCATTGCAAGCTCAATTAGAAGGCACCGAAAATCGGATCAATTATTCACGTGATGAATATAACGAGAAGGTTGCCACATATAATTCCCACATCACAGGATTTTTAAATGAAATGCTTTTGAGTAAGACTAGATTCCCAGCAAAGGAATCTTTCAAAGCAGCTGAAGGTTCTGAAAAAGCTCCTGAAGTTAAATTTTAAGAAAGGTATTATTTGACAGTATATGAAAGTAGGAGATGGATTGTTGTAAATCAATGGTCCATCTCATATTTTATTCTGAACTTTTATATTTTATTTTAATGAGCGCAAAGAAATTTTTTACCCCCGAACAACAAAAATCAATTCAACAAGCCATTGCCAATGCCGAATTAAACACCTCCGGTGAAATTCGTGTGCATATTGACGATAAATGTAAAGAGGCTGTTTTAGATAAAGCAGCAGACACGTTCCATATATTGAAAATGGATAAGACCGATTTACGTAATGGTGTTTTGTTTTATTTGGCCGTTTCTGACCATAAATTTGCGATTCTTGGTGATAAAGGAATTAACGAAAAAGTGCCCGAAAATTTTTGGGACAATATTAAGGTCGTTATGCTTGAGCACTTTAAAAATCAACAATTTACAGAAGGACTTTGTAAAGGAATAGAAATGGCAGGAGAAAAGTTGAAAGTTAACTTTCCCCTGCAATCCAATGACACGAACGAACTCACGGATGAGGTTAGTTTTGGTAAATAAATTTAATAGATAACTGATGTTAAAAAAGTATTTTTCATTTTTATTCTTACTACTTACCCTATCTGTTTTTTCTCAAGCGGATGCTGTACCTGAACGACCAAGTCCTCAACGATTAGTAAATAATTTTTCCTCAACCGGCTTTATTTCATCTGATGAACAAGACCGTTTAGAACAAAAACTTCAGGCATTTGCTAATGAGACGTCTAATCAAATTGTAATTGTAATTGTGGATGACCTTGGAGGGATGGAGCCATGGCAATATTCAAATGAGCTTGGTCAGAAATGGGGTGTTGGTCAAAGTGAAAACGATAATGGTATTGTAATACTTATTAAACCTTCAGGTGGTAAAGGACAACGAAAGTATTTTATTGCACCCGGAAGAGGTTTAGAAGGAGCTATTCCCGATTATACCTGCAGACAAATAGAAGAAACTGAACTGCTGCCGAATTTGAAATCGCAAAACTATTTTCAAGCATTGGATAAAACTACGGATGTATTAATGGCCTTGTCTAAAGGTGAATACAATTCGGATGCTTACGGAAAAAAAAATAAAGGCAAAGGACTAAACAAGTGGAAATTGGGCTTGATGCTTATTGCATTCATCATTTTTATTATCATCAGTATTAAACGTGGTGGAAGAGGTGGTAATGGCGGAATGAGTATGGGTACCGGTTTTCTATTAGGTTCAATGTTCCGCGGTGGAGGTCATGGAGGTTTTGGTGGCGGAGGTTCTTCAGGAGGATTTGGAGGTTTTGGTGGCGGAGGTTTTGGTGGCGGAGGAGCAGGCGGAGATTGGTAAAATGCTGATTTCATTTATTGTAATTCTTGTAATATAATACATACAGATTTTTGATTTTACTTCTTTATCAAAACCTAAATTTTTATTCTAATTTTTCTCTGCTATTTTTAAATAATTAACTTTGCGGCAGAAAAATATATTATGGCAAAAGTAAAGTTTGGAAAATGGTTAGGTGGCGGTTTGGGATGGGCATTAGGCGGACCTCTTGGTGGTATTCTTGGTTTTGCACTTGGTTCGGCATTTGATGCCGCGAGTGTAACAGTTCAAACAGGTGGTCAAACAAATTTTTCTTCACGTACATCGTCCTCTCATGTCGGAGATTTTGCCGCGAGTTTGTTAGTATTGTCTGCTGCCGTAATGAAAAGTGATGGAAAGGTTCTTAAAAGTGAACTGGATTATATTAAACGCTTTTTAAGCACCCAGTTTGGCGAGCAAAATGCACAGCAGCAAATTTTACTTTTACAACAAATTTTAAAACAAGATATTCCGCTTCATGATGTCTGTTTGCAGATCAAGCAATACATGCCTCATTCGGAAAGACTTCAAATTATACATTATTTATTTGGTATCTCAAAAGCGGATGGGCACGTTCATGAATCAGAACTGCAAACAATTCATACAATCGCTAATTATTTGGGTGTAAGTGCTGCTGATTTTAATTCTTTGAAAGCAATGTATTTCAGAGATGTAAACAGTGATTTTCTTATTTTAGAAATTACTTCTGCTGCTTCAGATGATGAAGTGAAAAAAGCTTACCGTAAAATGGCGGTAAAGTTTCACCCTGATAAAGTGGCTGCGCTTGGTGAAGAAGTTCAAAAGGCAGCAAATGAAAAGTTTCAAAAAGTTCAAAGTGCCTACGAAAACATTAAGAAGCAAAGAGGATTTTCTTAATTACTACTTCAAATTTGTATCTATTGTTTCTATTAATGCACATGGAACAATTTCTATATAACATTGGTCATTATCCTGTTTGAAAAGATTGTAATTGTTGTTTGAGATAAATTGGTAAGCATCATTAACCATATTTTCAATCAGCATTCCGTATTTTCTTTTTCCGTTTTTTAAATAGATTACAGCCTCAATAATGCTTTCATTTTTACTTCTTTCGATATTCATATTTATTTTAATTTTCTGTAAAAATACTCCCGCGGTATTAACATAATATTACTTCAGAGTTATGAAAATTCTTCCCCAAAAAAAAGCTCTCCAATTGGAGAGCTTTTTTTGATATGATCAATTACTAATCTTTTTGAGAAAAAAGGTGAATGAAACCTTCCTGCTGAACCGTTTTTCCATTCAAGCCGGTAGCTTTCAAAACATAGAAATACACTCCATCTGTAGCAATTTTCCCGTTTTTTGTTTCGCCATTCCAACCTCCTGTGATGCCATTATAACTGGCAATATTTAATCCCCAACGATCATAAATTTCGTAAGTGATCTCTTTGATGTTGTGGGAACTTACGATAAAGAAATCATTATTTCCATCACCATTCGGGCTAAATACATTTGGAATAAAAATAGTGCCTTCGCCAATTACAATTATACAATATTTTGCAGTATCACTGCATCCTCCACTATTTGTAGAAACGAGGGTGATGCAATAGTCACCTTCATCATCATATACATGCGATGGAGAAGATAAACCCGATGTGTTTGAACCAGATGTAGGATCACCAAATTCCCAAGATGAATTTGTACTTCCTGATGTTATATCTGTAAAATTCACCACTGTGTTTGGCACTACAGTTGTTGATGGAGAGACAGTGAAATCAGCTACCGGAATTGGTGAAACGGTAATCATATTTGAAATAGTGATGTTTCCGACACAACCATTTGCATCAATACATTGGAGTGATACGGAATAGACACCTGCATCTGTGTAACAATGTGTTGGTGCCGATACAAAAGATGTGTCGCCATCACCAAACAAATAAATTGTGTTACTGCATATTGTACTTACAGATTCGGAGAAGTTGATACATACAGGTGCGCAACCGCTATTAATGTCTGATGTAAACGTAGGTGCTGGTGCAGTATTTACTGTAACAACTTCAGTGTCTGTGTCGCCACATGTTCCTGAAATACTATAGGTAATCGTAAATGTTCCTCCTCCGGAAACGGATGGATCAAATGTTCCTGCTGAACCGCTTGTAATACCTGTTCCCGTCCATGTTCCACCTGCATTTGTTGCAGACATATTAAAAGGACTTCCGTTTGAGCAAATTGTACTTGCCGGTAAAATAGTAGCATCAGCAGCTGGAAGAACTGTAATGTTCACCGTGTCTGTTGTTCCGCAACTTCCCGGAATAGCGTAAGTGATCAGGAATGTTCCTGCAGTTGTAGGATTAAATGTTCCTGCAGTAGCACTTGTAATGCCTGTTCCTGTCCATGTACCTCCTGCAGTTGCAGCTGTGAAATTAAACGCAGCTGATCCTTCGCAAACGGATGCATGCGGTGTTATTGTAGAATTTATTGTGGAATAAACAGTTACAGTAACAGTATCTGTTGCTGCACATGTTCCTGAAATATTATAGGTAATTACTTGCGAACCAACACCGGCAGTTGTTGGGTCAAATGTTCCTGAAGCGCCACTTGTGATGCCTGTTCCCGACCATGTTCCCCCGGCTGTTGCAGCCGTTAAATTGAATGCCGGATCCAAAATACAGACATTGGTTGGTTGATTAATGGTCGCATCAGAGCCAGATGTTACAGTAATCATCATTGTGTCAATAGCATTGCACAATCCCGCAGTTGCATAGGTAATCATGTAGGTTCCTAATCCTGCAGTTCCGGGGTCAAATGTTCCTGTGGTTGTATTGGTGATTCCGGTTCCAGACCACGTTCCACCCAGTGTATCTACCGTGAGATTAAAAGGCGGTGAACTTATGCATATCGGAGGCACTGCTGTTATTTCAGGGTTGTTTCCTAAACTCGGTGTTACCTCTACCACAAATGTAAAGCTGACAGGGCCTACACACGCAGAAATCGGCGTTCCGGAAACAGTGTACGTAGTTGTGGTTGCAGGATTAGCAATTACTGTCGGACCAGTTATCGGAGATAATCCCGTTGTAGGTAACCATGTCCAAGTATAATCATTCACTGTAGTTCCATTCACAGAAATAGGAACAGGGCCTCCGCAAGTTGGAATTGTATCTGTGAAAGGCGTGCATACTTGCGGGGTGCCAATTGTTGATCCGGGGTATGCTAAATATAATAAGTTGTTAATTGCTTGCGTTGCAGAAGCGTCATCAAGAATGACAACAAATTTAAACACTTCAGTTGCACCAGGCGCTAAATTCTGAATTTTGTATGCAAGGGCGACTGCCTTATCATGAAAAGTACTTGCACCAACTGTTTGAACAAAACCAGCGCCTGAACCGTTCCAAATGTCTGATCCGTCTCTGTTTGAGAATCCTCCATACATTGCTCTCCAGTTTGCACCTACTGCAGCTAAACCTAAATATGACTGCGGCTGTGATGCAGGTACAAGGGATGTCGCACTTACATGCGCAAGGTTGCAACCTACTCCAGGCTGACTAACAATCGTGTTTTGTGTTGTATAATCTAAGCTGAGTGAAACGTTATTGTCCGGATCTAAATTTCTGTAATAGAAAAGTTCAGGAATGGTTGCACTTGTATTATTGGTGATTGCAACAGTTGTGGTATAAAACAAATCTGTTTCCTGAAGAAAATAATTTATTTTAAAGTGTAGATCTGTTCCACTGGTAAGGTCTCCTTCCCAGTCAGCAGAATAACAATTAAAAGTATGACTCCAATCTGTTATTGCTCCGGGTATATTCCAAAGTGATACGGCATTATTACTTGCACTGGTTCCACCTGTAGTCCCGATCTCTATTCCCCAGCCATTTTCAGGAGAGCCAGGAGTGAAAAAGTCGCCATCGAATGTTGCCCATAAATTGACCTGAGGATTTGCAACAAATCCAAATAGTGGATTTCCTGAGCGGAAATGCATTCCCGGAAGTGGAGGTGAAGCAGTTGTACTGCATCCTTCAAATCCACCTTGACCGTCTAATCCAATTTCTAAACTAGTCGCTTTTATGTAGGCATCTGGTCCTACCATTTGCGCTTTTATTAAGCTAACCTGAAATAATAAAATCACTAAGAAGAGTGATAATAGAAGAGTGTTTTTTTGTTTCATATTTATAATAATTATTATTGGAGTTCTTTTTTATTTTGTATTCAGCAATTGTATAAATCCATTTTTCTCGATCAATTTATTATTCAACGTTTTGGCATTCATAATAAAATAATAAACGCCATCAGATGCGATTGTTCCACTTGTAGTGCGTCCATCCCATCCTGCTTTTGAATCATTTGTGGTAGTCCATTCAGCAATTTTTAATCCCCATCGATCGTAAACGGAACAGTTTAATTCTTTTACAGAGGTTGTTTCAAAGTAGAATATATCGTTTATGATATCACCATTTGGAGTAAAAACATTTGGAATAACAATCGTAGCTTCATCAGCAATTGTAATACAAGCACTGGTTGTGTCTGCACATCCATTGGTGTTTGAAGCAACTAATACGATACAATAAATTCCTTCAGTTGAATAAACATGCGTATCACTTGATAGTGTTGATGTATTAGTTCCTGAAGCAGCATCGCCAAAATTCCAAAGTGAAATGCCCCCGTTAGTTGAAATGTCCGCAAAAGAAACAGTTGAATTTACAGGTAATACACCTGATGGAGAAGCCGTGAAGTTCGCTACCGGGCTTAGTGATACCGAAATCATATTGGTGATCGTTGTTGTATCGCTACAATTGTTCAGATCTGTACAAGTAATGGTAACGGAGTAGTTTCCTGAATTTGTATAACAGTTTGTTGCAATTGAAGATGCGGATGTGTTGCCGTCACCAAATTCAAATAACATCGTATTGCAAGTATTTGAAGCAGCTTCTGTGAATGTTACGCAAACAGGCGCGCAACCAGTTGTAACATCAGATGTAAATGATGGAGTTGGTAATGCGTTTACTGTAATGTTTTGAGTTGCGGTATCTCCGCATGCACCTGAGATAGTGTATGTAATTGTATTTGTTCCAGCGTTTGCCAGCGAAGGATCGAATGTTCCGTTAATAGGATCTGTTATACCTGTTCCACTCCAGGTTCCGCCCGCAGTTGCAGCGGTTAAATTGAACACTGTTGCATTGGCACACATTGGAGATACAGCTGTTATACTCGCATTGGCTCCGGAAGTAACAGTGATTGAAACGGTATCCGTTGCACCACAGGTTCCTGAAATTGAATATGTAATTATATGTGTCCCTATTCCAGCAATTGTAGGATCAAATGTGCCAGATACTCCTGATGTTATTCCCGTTCCTGTCCATGTACCCCCTGTTGTTGCTGCAAGTAAATTGAAAGTTGCTGCACCGTTACATATAGTGGCGGGCTGAACAATTGTTGCATCTGAAGATGAACTCACTGATATAAGTACAGTATCTGTTGCACCGCAGGTTCCTGAAATTGAATAGGTGATAATATGAGAACCTATGCCAGCTGTTGCCGGATCGAATGTCCCGGCACTTGTATTGGTTATGCCTGTTCCTGACCAGGTTCCTCCTGAAGTAGTAGCAGACAAATTTATCGGACTTGCACTTACACACAATGAAGTTGATGGAGATATGGTTGCATCTGCATTTGGAGTTACCGTCACCAATGTTGTATCTGTGTTTCCACAAGATCCTGAAATGGTGTATGTAATTGTAAATGTTCCGGTACCTGAAGTTGCAGGATCGAATGTTCCGCCAGCTCCTGATGTTATACCAGTTCCTGACCAAGTTCCTCCTCCCGTTACAGCATTTAGGTTGAAGGCAGGTGAACCTAAACAAAGAGGAGCAACGCTGCTTATGGTCGCATCGGCTAACAATGTTACAGTAATAGTAACGGTAGAAGTAGATGCAGGACAAGGCGCGTTTGCAATACTCCATTGGAAAACATTTGCTCCGATTCCCAAACCTGTAATTCCGGAAGTAGGTGAAGAAGGTGTTGTAATAGTTCCTGCTCCGCTGACCAATGTCCAAGTTCCTGTTCCTGTCGTTGCAGTATTTCCGGAAAGAGTAGTAGTTGTTCCACACACTGTTTGGGCGGTTCCTGCATTTGCGGTTGTTGGTGCTGCAACTCCTGTAATTGTTACAGAAGAAGTAGAAGCAACACATGGTGCATTTGCAATACTCCATTGGAAAACATTTGCTCCGATTCCCAAACCTGTAATTCCGGTAGTAGGTGAAGATGGTGTTGTAATAGTTCCTGCTCCGCTTATCAGTGTCCATGTTCCCGTTCCTGTCGTTGCAGTGTTTCCGGCAAGAGTAGCAGTTGTTCCACACACTGTTTGGACTGTTCCTGCATTTGCGGTTGTTGGTGCTGCAACTCCTGTTATTGTAACTGAAGAA
>JBILYL010000153.1:0-6351 GCA_044377775.1 Bacteroidia bacterium | reverse complement strand
AGTTAGAGGCAAGGTGGGACAGTAAAAAAAACAAGATTCAGAAAGAAAACACGCTGGCTTTTGCGAGTAATATTCTTGATTCAATTTATAGTAAAGGGATTATAGAACCTAATGCGATAACTGAAAATAAAACCTCCGATTTTTCGATCTACCTTATCGACAACAATGTAGCTGAGGAACACGAGTTACGTGACTTCCACAACATCACATCCGCATATGACTATGTAGAGCAACAACTGGGTAAAAACCTGGGGATCGATCCGAAATTCATTTTACCGATTATGGAAAATTGTATAGCGCACACGATCTTTTATGACAAAGCGACTTCCGATAAAATCCTCAAACAAGCGATCGATGACATTTCCCCTTCAAGAGATATCATTTTAAAAGAACAAAGTATCATTTCAAAAGGTGAGATCATTGATACGAAAAAATTTCAGATCCTTGAGTCGTTAAAATCAGAATACGAAGGACAATCAGGGAGTTCGAGTGATTATTTATTTATTCTACTTGGACAGATCATTATTGTTTCTGCTTGCCTGTGTGTGTTGATTGCTTTTTTAGGGTTCTTCAGAAAAGATATTTTTCTTGACAACGCAAAAATTACATTCATTTTAATTCTCATAATTTTACAGGTATTGATGGCACACTTTTCTGCCGGATCACAATCATTTAATATCTACCTTTTACCTTTTTGTGTTTTGCCAATTATTATCCGTGCATTTTATGATACACGAATTGCATTATTTGTGCATTTGGTAACAGTATTGATTGTTTCATTTATTGCACCTGATCGTTTTGAATTTACCTTCATCCAACTCTTAGGTGGAATGGTTGCTATTTTCAGTATTGTAAATATGCGCAACCGTTCACAGATCTTCATTTCTTCCGGACTCATTTTCCTGACCTACAGCATCGCTTATGTCGGAATAACAATTATTCAGGAAGGTGGCAGCGATGCCATTACCTGGCAGGATTTCGCATGGTTTGGAATTAGTGCATTACTGACACTATTCTCATATCCCTTGATCTTCGTTTTTGAAAAACTTTTCGGATTTATTTCTGATGTTTCACTTCTCGAATTATCCGACACAAATGGAAAACTATTACGCGAATTGGCGTCACGAGCACCCGGTACGTTTCAGCATTCATTGCAAGTCGCCAATCTTGCCGAAGAAGCCATATATGCAATTGGAGGAAATGCACTACTTGTAAGAACAGGTGCGTTATACCACGACATAGGAAAAATGGAGATGCCGATGTATTTTATCGAAAATCAGGCAAATGGAATGAACCCGCATGATGAAATGAGTTTTGATGAAAGTGCCGCTATCATTATTTCACATGTGATAAAAGGAATAGAGATCGCTAAACGGAACAACCTTCCGGAGCAGATCATTGATTTTATCCGGACTCACCATGGTACAAGTATTACAGGATATTTTTACCGCTCATTTCAGAATGCTTTTCCAGAAGAAAAAATAGATGAATCGAAATTCCACTACCCCGGACCGATTCCTTTCTCAAAAGAAACTGCTGTATTAATGATGGCCGATTCGGTTGAAGCCGCCTCAAGAAGCTTAAAGAAATATGATTACGAAAGCATTGATAACCTTGTAGAAAATATTATTACCACACAAATCGAACAAAATCAATTTGAAAATTCCGATATTACGTTCAAAGACATCAACCGCCTAAAGAAGATCTTCAAGAAAAAGTTAATGAATGTATACCATGTAAGAGTGGAATATCCGAGATAAGAATTCATTTTTTACTCCATAACTTTCAATTACTTTCAGGAATAAAATTAAATTTGTTATTCCTGAAAAGTCATTCTGTTTTTATGGGAAAAATTCCGATCCAAAAACCATTTAGACGAATCACTTTTCTGTACCATCCCCCAAAACATTGCTGGAATTGTTTGACCATAAAAAGGAAAACGAGGATCTCCTCCAACAACAAAGGAAGGAACAGAATAACCGGTAAACGAAGTTCCGTCAAACTTAATTAATTTCCCATATCCACCCAACCAAATTTGATTCAACATGTCTGACTTAATCATTTTAAATTCATTAGCTGTAGTAACTGTTGAAGGATCGAACTGTGGAGGTATAGCATAAGAAACAAAGGCACTGCCATCAAACTTCCACAACAATAAAGTATTCGAATAATCTATAAACCATAAATTACCAAGATTATCTTTATCTACAATTCGCATTCCACTGGAGGGGAACGAAGAATTTTTTATGTCCCAATTGGTAAATGTTGTCCCGTCAAATTTCTTTAATGAATGATGTCCAGTGATCCAAACAGAACCAAATGCAGACAATACAGGATAAAACTCCTCCAACGGAGAATTCAATGAATCGTAGTAGGTCCAGGCTAAGCCATCATATTTTACAAGACTGTTGTGTGCCTAACCATTTAACGTCCATTGGATCGATAGCGACATTAACAACTTTATTCGAATGTATTCCAGAATTAAGCATATTGAATGTTTGGTAACTAGTACCATCGTATTTCATTAAGCCGACAAAACTGGAGTCATCATATTGATTTTTTATAGCGATCCATAAACTATTACTATTATCGAAAGCGAGTGAACTAATTATTGCGCTACTCACAAGATTAGAAGTAACAGCTGCAGAAAAATCCGTAATAGTACCTCCGGACATCTTATTCAATTGATGGAAATTATAAAACCAGATGTTATCTGTATTATCTATTGCAATTCCCGTTGGAGACAATACCGAACTTGTAAAAGATTGCCACCCAGGAGGGAAACTTTCCGAGCCTTGTGAAATGGAGTTTGAACTTATTGGTTCATCCTTTTTACATGATGAGAAAAAGACCATGAACCAAAAACGGCATAGATTATATTTTTAATCATTTAACTAATTTAATAAAAAAAAAGATCTTAAAATTTATAAGAAAATAATTGAAGTTATATTTCAGAAAAACAGAAGTGATATTTATCACCAAATAGAATGGCTTCGCTCATTTAATTTAGTATGAAACCAAAGTAATTTTGAACTCTACTAATTAACAGAGTACGAATTTAACTTATATCAAAAAAATGTTTTACTGGAGAAACAAACAAATCGAATCGATTGGATTAACAAGTTGTGAATTTAATGACGAATGCAATTTTTGCAATGATCCCCAAAATGGAAGTTATGCGAGAATGACAGGATACAATTCTTCTGAAATAGCCTACTTTATTTGTGGCAAATGTGCACTTGACAAGATCAGAAAAGGTGTAGAAAGTTGCTCGGAGATAAAACCACCATTAAAAAAAGTATTTTCGAAATTAGTAGAAGCCCTGCACTTTTTTTGCTTTTAAAAAGTTGTAGTAAATAAACGCTCAGGAGTTTTAAGCCGATACCTCTGCTGCAACTTCTTTAAACAGCGTTTTTAATTGAAGTATATTGAATGGTTTCTCCAATACGAAGAGGACATTGTGTTCCTTCTTTTCGGTTTCATCTATTTCTAAGCCCCAACCGGAAACTATAGCAACTTTCATCTTTCTATCGAATTTTTTATTGATAATATCGGCAAGTTCCCACCCACACATTTCCGGCATACCTATATCAGTGATCACAATATCATAGTGGTTATTTTCCAGATATTCCAGCGCCTCTTTTCCAGATTTAGCGACATCTCCATTATGACCAAGCAACTCTAGTATTTCGCCTACATTTTCTCTGATTGCTTCTTCATCATCCACCCACAAAACCCTTAATGAACTTTCTCGTTCAGGTAAATTAATTTTTATAACTACCTTTTTTTCCTTCTGCTTTATTTTTTGAGAAACAGGAAATAAAATTTCTAACGTGGTACCTTTTCCCTTTATTGAACGTTTGACACCTATTGATCCTTCATGCTCTTTTACAATACTATAAACACCGCTCATTCCCAGCCCTCTGCCAACATCAGTTCCTTTTGTAGAATAAAAAGGTTGAAATATCTTATCTTTTGTTTCATCATCCATTCCTATTCCGGTATCTTTTATACTTACGAATATTTTCTCTCCTTTTTTTCTTGTTTCAATAGTAATTACACCACCTTCCGGCATTGCCTCCACACTATTTTTAATTACATTAAACAATGCGGATCTTAATTCTCCGGCATTCCCTGAAATATCCGGAATCTTTCCAAATTCTGTTTTAATATTGATTGATAATCCGTTTTTCTCCGCTTCATCTTTCCATAATGGCCTTGATTGAGTGATCACTTCTTCTATAAGCGTATTTAAACAAAGTGGAACATATTCACTTTCTACTTTATTTTTACCACCAAAACGCTGCAATAGATTTACCCTCGCAGCAGCATCGGATGCGGACGTCTTCAAAGCATTGACATACTTCATTATTCCATCAGGAATATCCGGATAAAGCATCAATAATTCTAAATTGCCAAAAATAGATTGGAGCGTATTGTTAAAATCATGGGCTATTGCAGAAGTCATTTCACCAATTGCATTAATCCTGTGATTTTCAAGCATTGCTTTCTCCACCTGCTTTCTATTCGTTATATTCTCTACCAATACAAGTATTCTGGGGATTGTTCCATCGTCAGCGGGAAGCGGAACGGTTTTATAATAATAATTTATATTATTTATAAGGAGTTCGAATGAGATCTGAAGTCCTTCAAATGTTTTTAAATAATGTTCTTTAACAAGAGGCGCATTATCTCCCAAAATGTCTTCAATATTTAAACCCAAAAATTGTCGTGGATCAAGATTCCATTTCAAAAACTCCTGCCCGGAGCAAAAATCAACTTCCAGATCTTTATTGATAATTGATATATATGAATTCGGACATTTTTCAGCAAATACCTGTATCAACTTATCGCAATCTCTTTGCTTGATAAATAAAAGATTATAGTCTGCGACCTGCTTTTCATACAATTCTGTTAGTGAATTATATTGCCCTTGCAATAAATTAAACTCTGTCTGGAGTTTTTGAGTAGTACTACTTCTGTCGTTCATAAAACCGGATCTTTAGGAGAGTGAGATTATTAGTATATGTAAACAAAGTATTTATTTGCACGAAAGTGCATGAGATTGACAAAAAAAGACAACAGAGGGGATACAATGCTACTACGATGAAAACATTTACATTTTCCATGCTTTAATTAATTTAGAAATTAATTGATTGAGGTAGTAGCTCGAGGCTAAATTATATAATTAATAAGATCTACAACAATTCAAAAAAGTATTTTATCACTATGGATTTGTTAATAACTGAACTATATAACACGCTTACATATTTAGCCCAAGCCAAGTCGCACATCCGAAAAAGGACACACCAAGAATGATCAAATTCGCGATAGTTCCATAACGCGCTTCTTCCCAGTTACAAAAAATCAAATATTGAGAAATCAAAAGTGCAATTGCAGCATAGAGCCACCAGCTATCTTTTTTTATAAAAATAAAAATGGCCACACCAACATACAAAATCGAGGCAAGTACCCATAGCAATCCATTTAATTTTGATCTTCCAAGGTCAGATACTGGTTCATCTGTCGAGATCAGCTTAAACGCTTTCATAAAACCCTGTAAGTGCACTATTCCATGAAGGACAACCATATTAAAAAATAAAAATTTCATTGACTCTGTTTTATTTATTATAGATTAAAATTAGAAACAGAATTAAACTACGTCAAAACAGCTTATTATATTACAACAAAGAAATACATAAATGGAATCTCATGAAAATGACCTGCATCAAAAACAAAAATGAGAAGTGTCACATTATTCCATTTTTACAGAATCATTTCTTAAATGATTTATGCGCAATGAAAAGCATTGAAGACCTCCTCCAATTAATAGTTGTTCTTCAGATTATTACAGACAAGAATTTAAAATTCAAAATAAGAATACAGGCATAAAAAAACGCCTCTGTTCAATAAAGAACAGAGGCGGGATAATTTTTCGGATAACTAAAGGCTATTCAAGTTTTTGTAACCACACATCCGGGTACTCCGCTTTAAACTTCGACTGTTCTGCTTCAGCATCCGATTGTTTTTCAAACTTATTTACAAAAACATAATATACTTTAGTTTTGTGATTTTGCACGATCTGAGTACTGTTGTATCCTTTAATAAGATTTGCATCTCTGAACTTATTCGAATTATCTTTACTACTGAATGTTCCGATAACAACATAATACCCTGAGCTCAAAGCCATTCCGTTGTCATCCACAAAGTCGTTGCTCGACCCTGTTCGCATTAAACTTTCTGTCAGTGTTTCTGATTTTGTATTACCAAGCGTTGTGCTTTCTCCGGATTTTAATTTTGCTAATTCCTCTTTTAAACGTTGTATCTCAACTTCGCTGGTATCTGATTTCG
>JBILYL010000152.1:0-6362 GCA_044377775.1 Bacteroidia bacterium | reverse complement strand
GAAGGAAAGATCTTTTTAGCTGGCGCTTTCGATTCAAACGATCTTTTTGAACTTGCGGAAGAACGGCAATCAGTTAGCTGGGACAAACAAAGAGGAATGGTGGTTGGCGTAATTGAAAAACGGGTAGGTAATCTGATACTCGAAACCAAAGCATTAGAAAAGATCGATGATGCTCTGCGTATCCAGGTCATTTGTAATGTCATCCGGGAAAACGGATTAAAGATCTTGAATTGGAGTGATACTCAGGAAGATCTTCAAGCACGTGTTTTAAGTTTACGCGCATGGCGGCCAAACGATGACTGGCCGGATATTTCCAATGAGCATTTATTAGAAACCCTCGAAGAATGGCTTTCACCTTATCTTTTAAAGATAAACAAACTCACCGAATTACAGAAATTGGATTTTACACAGATCCTGCATTCTATTTTACCCTGGGAACTTTCTCAAAAACTGGATAAACTGGCTCCTTCAAAAATGGAAGTCCCAACAGGCTCCATGATCAAACTTTCTTATTTTAATGATGGTAGTAAAATTGAAATGGCAGTGAGATTACAGGAAGTCTTTGGTCTGTTTGAAACGCCAACCGTAAACGAAGGGAAAAACAAGATCCTGCTCCATTTACTATCCCCGGGCTACAAACCCGTTCAGATAACTCAGGACTTAAAAAGCTTTTGGGAAAAAACCTATTTTGAAGTACGAAAAGAGCTTCTCTCCCGCTATCCAAAGCACCACTGGCCAGAAAATCCATTAACGGCTGAAGCCATGCGTGGACCGAAAAAAAGAAAGTAAACAGTTGACAAAGGATCTGTTTCTTTCAGCTAGATCAGAACATCCATTTTCCGTCCAAACTACCTCCTAACCATTCATAAAATATCGGAAATTTGCATCAGATTATTTTTTATATTTAAGAAATATTTAAAATCTATTATTCTAATGAAGTTGAAAAGCATTTTATTGTCGGGGGTACTTTTGGGAAGCAGCATCTTGTCTGCACAGTCTTCTAAAACCGCACCATCAAGCGCAGTTAAATTTAATCAATACGATCTGCCAAATGGCTTGCATGTGATTTTACATGAAGATCATTCGACACCAATTGTTGCGGTAACCGTTTTATACCATGTCGGCTCTAAAAATGAAGACCCGATGCGTACAGGATTTGCCCACTTTTTTGAACACCTTATGTTCGAAGGTTCCGACAATATCAAACGTGGTGAATACATGAAACTGATCCAGAATGCCGGTGGACAAATGAATGCAAATACGTCTTTCGATCGTACTTTTTATTTCGAAATATTACCAAGCAACCAGTTGGAACTTGGTTTATGGATGGAATCCGAACGCATGCTTCACTTGAAAGTAGATTCAATTGGTGTTGAGACTCAACGCAAAGTTGTGAAAGAAGAATTGAAACAGCGAAATGAGAACACACCTTACGGATCCATTTTAAATGAGGCTTTCGGACATGCATATACAACACATCCATACCGATGGACACCGGGCGGTTCTCCTGAATACATCAACAAAGCGGCATTATCTGAATTCATCGATTTCTATAAAACATTTTATGTTCCAAACAATGCAACACTATCTATTGCCGGAGATATCAACGTTGCTCAAACAAAAGCATTGATTGAAAAATATTATGGCAGCATCCCGAAAGGAACAAATGCAATTCCACGACCTACAGCTGTTGAGCCAATAAAAACAGCGGAAGTACGCGATACAGTTTATGATAACATTCAACTGCCCGGAGTAATTATGGCGTACCACACACCTGCACAAGGCACTCCTGATTATTATGCAATGAATATGTTAGCAACCATTTTATCGCAGGGGAAAAGTTCCCGTATGCAAAAATCAATTGTTGACAAACAACAAAAAGCTGTTTTTGCAGGAGCATTTCCTTTACCATCAGAAGATCCGGGCTTAGCCTTGATTTTCGGAATTGCAAATATGGGTGTTTCTCCAACCGATCTTGAAACGGCAATGAATTCAGAATTTGATAAAGTGAAAGCTGAATTGATCTCAGAAGAGGAATATCAGAAATTGCGCAATCAGGTTGAAAGTGATTTTATCAGCGGGAATTTAAAGATGGCCGGCATTGCTGAAAACCTCGCAAACTATTATGTATATTATAAAGACGCGAATCTGATCAACACCGAGATCAACCGCTTCATGAAAGTTACACGTGAAGACATACAAAAAGCAGCACAAAAATATTTAACAAAAGAAAACCGTGTTGTGCTTTATTACCTTCCGAAACAACAGTAATTGTGGGTTCGAAGAATTACAGATCAGCAGTTAAAAAAAAATGAAATGCGTTGCATTCACAAATACCTTAAAAAATAAAAATCATGCATAAAAAAATAATATTCTCAATAACAGCACTTTTAGTTTTTACTTCCGCTTTTGCTCAAAAGAGCGATAAAAAACTGGACAGAAGTATTCGCCCAACGGCTGCTGCTGCCCCTGGAATTAAACTCGGAGATATTCAATCGTTTGTTTTACCAAACGGCTTAAAAGTATTTGTAGTAGAAAATCACAAACAAGCAACCGTAGCCTATTCAATCGCTTTGGATATTAAACCGGCTTTGGAAAATGACGCTGCCGGAACCGCAAATATTACAAGTGAACTATTAACAAGCGGAACAAAAAATCGGAGCAAGGATCAATTAGATGCCGATATCGATTTTATTGGCGCTACACTTTCAGCAAATCCAAAAGGATTGTATGCTGCTTCGTTAAAAAAGCAACAAACAAAATTATTGGAATTAATGTCGGATGTATTGTTAAATCCAAACTTCAAACAAGAAGAACTGGATAAATTAAAAACACAAACATTATCAGGATTGGCACAACAAAAAGATGATCCGGACGCGATTTCAGAAAATGTAAAATCGGTATTGAATTTTGGGAAAAATCATCCTTATGGTGAACTGACAACAGAGGAAAGTGTTTCGAAGATCACAATCGAGAAATGTAACAATTATTACCAAACGTATTTTCGACCGAATGTAGCGTATATGGCTATTGTCGGTGATGTTACGTTAGCAGAAGTAAAACCATTGATTGAAAAATACTTTGGCGCGTGGCAAAAGGCGGATGTTGTTTCTACAAGCTATAAGATGCCGCAAGCTCCTGAAAAAACACGTGTGGCAGTTGTAAATAAAGCCGGGGCAGTTCAATCTGTAGTCAATGTAACGTATCCTGTTGATTTGAAATTAAACAGCGAAGATGCTATTAAAGCAAAGGTAATGAACACTATTTTGGGAGCAGGATTCTCTTCTCGTTTGTTTGTTAACCTCCGTGAAAAACATGGTTATACATATGGCTCCTATTCTTCTTTAAACAACGATGAATTGGTGAGTGAATTCAGCGCTTATGCAAAAGTAAGAAATGCAGTTACCGACAGTTCGATCATTGAGATTATGGCGGAATTGAATCGTTTGCGTACCGAAAAAGTACCGCAAGATGAGTTGGATGGGATAAAAAATTATTTAACCGGAAATTTCGCTATTTCGCTGGAAGATCCTGCAACAATTGCCCGTTTTGCAATCAACATCGAATTGTATAAACTACCAAAAGATTATTATGCTAATTACTTGAAGAATCTTGCTGCTGTTACTGCAGATGATGTATATGCGATGGCGCAAAAATACATCCGTCCGGCAAACGCTACTATTTTTGTTGTAGGTGACAAAGAAGAACTTTCTAAGAAGCTTGCTCCTTTCAGTGCTACTAATTCCATTGAATTTTACGATATCTATGGAAATGCAGTTGCTGCCGTTGCAAAACCAATTCCAGCAGGAGTAACTCCTAAAACAGTTATAAATGATTATGTGAAAGCAATTGGCGGTGCGAAAGCATTAATGAAAGTAAAGGATGTTTCCACAAAAATGAATACCAAATTTCAGGGAATGGACATCAGTATCACCACCAGCCAAAAAGCACCAAACAAATATGCGATGGCTGTAAAAATGGGTGAAATGGTTATACAGAAAGAAGTTTACGATGGAAAAGCAGGAAAGCAACAAAGCATGCAAGGAAAAAAAGACCTGGAAGGTGAAAGCTTGGAAGACATTAAAGCTCAAGCAATACTGAACCCGGAAATGAACTATGAAAAATTAGGCTACAAACTTAATTTAAAAGGGATTGAAGCCGTAAATGGTAAAGATGCCTATATCATGGAAGTTATTAGCCCTAAAGGCAAAAAATCAATGGAATGGTATGATGTGGAAAGCAAACTTAAAGTAAGAACATCACAAACTACTAATTCTGAAATGGGACCGGTTATCAGCACTACTGATATTTTGGAATATAAAGATGTGAATGGATTAAAATTCCCGAGTGTGATCTCTATCAGCGGGGCAATGTCAATGAAATTAACTGCTGAAAGCATCAATGTAAACAAAGGAGTTGCTGACAGCGAGTTTACGATTCAATAAAAATTTAGATCCGACTCCTTAAAAACGATTCAAATTGATTTGGGTAGTTTTTAAGGAGTTCTTACTTTTGGCCATATCGAATAAAAAAAGTTTTTTTGCAGAGAGGCAACCCTTTAAAACCTTTTACGTCATATTACGTAGAAGGGAGGTGTCTTTAGCTTATGAATTCTCTCACTATATGAATGAAACCGACATCATCAAAGGTTGTTTAAGAAATGATCGTGCAAGCCAAAAGGTTTTGTACGAACAATTTTACAGTAAGATGTTAGGTGTTTGTTTACGCTACTCCAAAACTAGTGATGAAGCTAAAGACATACTCCACGAAGGATTTATGAAAGTGTTTGACAGCTTGAAGAATTTCAAGGCTAATGGCTCTTTTGAAGGCTGGATCAGACGGATCATGGTAAATACCGCCATTGATCATCTGAGAAAAAACAAGCAGAATTACCTGATTGTCAGCACAGTTTACGCCAATGAAAAAGCAACGAATGTTGCAGACGAAATGAATGATGATGAGCTGGCGCTCCACATTGACAAAGAAGAAATTTTAAGAGCTGTTCAGGAATTAACACCCGCATACCGAACAGTTTTTAACTTATATGTGATAGAAGAATACACACACAAAGAAATTGCTGAACTACTTGATATTAGTGAAGGAACCTCTAAATCAAACTTGTCGAAAGCAAAATTTAATTTGAGAAAAAATTTGATGCATCATATTAAACCAACTGTAAATGGAAAATAACGCTACTCATAGCAAACTCGATGAAACCGTAAAAGACAGCTTAAGCAATTACGATGCTAAGTATGATTCCGGTGATTGGGCGCGTATGGAACGAATGTTAGATGCTACATCTAAATCGATGGCTCCGAAAGGATCTTACAATATCGCTTTAATTGTTGGCGCAGTTGTGCTTGTTGGTGGATTTTTGATTTACAAAGGAATTGATTCTTCGAAAAAACCGGTTGAAACAGCTGTTACACCGGCTGAATTACCTGTCGAAAAGGCGGCTGAACCAACTATAAAACCAGCAGCACCGGTTGCAAAAACAAAGGTCGTCTTTCAGCCTGCTAAAAAAGAACCGATCGTTAATGCAATACCGGAAGTTAAAACAAAAGCAGTTGAGATAAAGACCGAGCCAACACCTGCAGAGAAAAAAGAAAAAACAGTTGCTGAAAAAACAAAAAAAGATAAAAAACAAAAAACTACCGTTCAGGATACGGACTTCACTAAAAATCAAAAGGTAACAGTTATGGGGAATGAACCTATTTTTGGTGACATGATAGATTCCTCAAAAGGCATTGTTCGTGAAACAAAAGAAAAAGAAAGCACAAAGAAAGCAGCCGTTAAAAAAGGGACAAGCAACATTGGATTAAGTGGATTAATGAACCTAAACGCAGATAGTATCCGCAAGCAAAAGGAACGTATGAAGAATGATACGTTGCAAAAATAACTTATAACAACATCTCCCTTCGGTCCTAACTCTTCTTGAAAAAAAAGGGTTAGGACTTATAAAAATCACTACTTACTAATTTACACGTTAGATTTTATACAGATGAAATCTACAATTCAACCATTCAAATCCGGGATGCAGTATTCTTCGGAATTAGCGCGTTAACGTCCACAAAAAGAGCGAACTGGTATTTTTTCAAGCAACCAAATGCGGAGATATTTTGTGTGAAAGAAAAAATTGAAGTTGGTTTTTGTGGTCGCTTTTTCTTTGTTTCTTTCTTTTGGAGAATCAAAAGAAAGAAAAAGGAAAATTGAAAGAATAATTACACGATCACTTTAATGCTCCTTAATAAAAATTCAGCCCAAAAACTTCTTCATCAAATATCTAAGCCAAATTTACTGATGCTCATTTTTAAATAAGGAAAATAAAAAAACACTTCAAGGCAACCCTTCATTCCCACCAT
>JBILYL010000305.1:0-3483 GCA_044377775.1 Bacteroidia bacterium | reverse complement strand
AAGATCAGTCAGAAAGTTTTGAGATGGCAACAGATATGGCTGTTCATGAAATGAACAAGCAACTAATCAAGCACAAAGAAAAAGTTGCCGACAGATAGTGTTTTCTTTCAGGTCATATTCTTATCAGATGAGTAATTTATCATTAAGGATCATTAGTGGTCTTGTTTATGCTTTATTGGTTGTTGGATCCTTAAACATTGGTTTATTCTTGTATATACCTCTGTTTGCTTTTTTTCTTTTGATGTGCCTTTTCGAATTTTACAGGCTCGCGGAAGGAATCAAGGTATATCCAAATAAACTTCTTGGTATGGTTTCTTGTCTTTTATTTTTTTGTTGTTCTTTACTTTATCTCACCAACATTACCGATACCTTTAGCTTCTTTCTTCCTCTTTTATTTATATACCTGATCTTTGTATATTTCATATACTTGAAGTCTTCACAGACATTTCTAAACCTGAGTTTTACCTTTTTAGGTATATTTTATATTTCTTTACCGTTTGTTTGTCTGAATTACATTCTTTATTTTCCCGGCAAGACATATTCTGCTGAAGTAGCAACCGGTTATTTGTTGCTGATCTGGATATATGATTCCGGAGCCTATTTTATCGGATCGATGTGGGGAAAGCATAAATTATTTGAAAGGATTTCTCCCAAAAAGACATGGGAGGGTCTTGCCGGAGGTAGTCTCTTATGTTTTATTTCAGCTTTTTTTCTTTCGTTTTATTTTCAGCAACTGTCTCAATTCCAGTGGCTAATAATATCAATGCTGACTATTCTGACAGGTACTTATGGCGACCTTTTTAAGTCGATCTTGAAACGAAATGCCGGAATCAAAGATTCAGGTAGCATTATGCCCGGACATGGTGGTGTACTTGATCGTCTTGATTCTTTTTTGTTTTCCGCTCCCTTTGTTTTGGCCTACCTCTTATCCATAAAAGGGAATAATTTTCCTTAATAGTGATTTTAATCACTATCCAAAGTGACTGGTGCCATCGCTCCGGTTTAACTGCTATTTTACATTTGTTGCATCTGAATTGAATGAATATTGATCGCGTGATTATATCGAATTTCTGATCTTGCAGCTGCCGAACTGCGGGATTAAGAATCAATATAATGTAGTACATGAGATCAGTTGAAAATTCGATTTGGTAAAGAAGATAGAGAAGTTGTTGAAGAACACTTTTTTATCCCACCCGGAGAGTCGCTTTATTGCGGCTCTTCTTTTTTTATTATACTCCGCTTTGAGATTTTTGATCCTCAGTTGTTTGGAATCAATCAATGCACGCTGATCCTGCGCATGAGTTTGAATTCTCAATACCGGATCTGATTATTTGCTTCTGTTTACTCTCATTTCTAAAAATGGTTATACCCTTTAGTTTTTGTTTCCAGGCATATTTGAAAGCATTGCCGATATCTTCTTTTGTCGCACTTTTTTTCATATTTATGGTTTTTGATACTGCATTGTCCGTATATTTTTGAAATGCGCTTTGATGTCTGATGTGTGTTTTAGCTTCAATTTGTGTCGCAGTTAGAAATAGCTCATTCAGATAAGCAGGAATCCTTTTATGTGTTGGCAGTATTCCTGTTTCTTTAATTTCATCGAGCAGATCTGTTGAGTCGAGTTTTTTCGCTACAAGTTTATTTAACAGTATCGAATTGAATTCGATCAGTGTTTTGTTGCCCAATACATTTTCTCTGGTGAAGGCAAGTGCAAATAATGGCTCAATGGATGGAGATGTACCGGCAATAATTGCGATAGATCCTGTAGGCGCAATACTCGTACAAGTGGCATTTCGCATGGGTTGATTTTTATAATAGATGCTTTTATTCCAGTTCGGAAAGCATCCTCTTTCTTCCGCGAGTCTTGCCGATGCTTCATGTGCTTTTCTGTTTATGAATTCCATCAGGGTGTGTGCCAGTGCAATTGCTTTTTCCGATTGGTAGGGAATCTCTAATAGAATTAACATTTCAGCCCAACCCATCACTCCCAATCCGATCTTTCTGTTGTTGTGAACAATATTTTTTATTTCCGGCAAAATATAATTGTTGACTGTTATTATATTGTCAAGCATACGGATCGATTTTTTTATCACACGGTTCAATTCCTCCCATTGGATTTCATATTCTCCTTCATTTTTTTGCTGTACAAATTTTATCAGATTTATCGATCCTAGGTTACAAGCTTCATTTGGAAGTAATGGAACCTCTCCGCATGGATTTGTACAATTTAATATACCAATTGCCGGAGTAGGATTTTTTCTTTCAATTTCATCAAGAAATATAAGTCCCGGATCTCCACTCTGCCAAGCACTTTGAATGATCTCTTCCCAGATCAATGAGGCACTAATCCCTCTTTGGTATTTTTCATTTACGGGATCTTTTTGAATCCAATCGGATCCTGTTTCAACTGCTTCCATGAATTGGTCTTTGATCCCAACTGATAAATTAAAATTCTGAAGTCTGTTCTCATTTCTTTTGGATCTGATAAATTGCTGTATGTCGGGGTGATCAATATTCAAAATACCCATATTGGCACCGGCTCTTTTTGAATGTACCTTTAGTTTTTCTATCACTGTATCAAACAGTTCGATGACTTCTAACGGACGCAAAACATAGTCTTTTTCTTTTGATATTTGATTTAGTTCCGAATAAAGTTCTGAAAAGTTAAAGCCTGTGCCTCCATTACTTTTTTGGATGATCATCGCTTTTTTTAGCGTGTCAAAGATGCTGTCAATTTCTTTTTCTATTGGCAGTACAAAGCAAGCGCTGAGCTGGTTAACTGCAGTTCCCGAATTCATTAATGCCGGTGAATTCGGGAGAAAATACAAGCCTGTCATTAATTCATAAAATTGCTCTTCCCAATAAGCTGCATCATCCTTTCCATCATTCATCATTTCTGCCTTTGCAGATTCTTTTGCTACTCTGCGGAATAATGTTTCAGGAGTTTCAATTATATTTTGATGACTATCACGAAGCAGGTAGCGTGATTTCAATACTTCCAAGGAGTTAAAGGATAATTCTAGCATGTACCGTTCTTTTATTAATAACAGATTATCTGTCTGAAATAAGATGTTTTTTTGAATGTGATTTTTTTGCTTTTTTGAGTGATATTCACGATTTGTTTTTTTTGAGAACCCAATATAGTCCCTTCACATCATTTTTCCATTTGGGTAATATATAAACCAAAATTATTTCTTCAATCAGATCAATGATTGTTATATAAGCTGCAAGATAGAAGAGGATATAGATGGGTTCCTTGAAGAAAAAAATTGAAAGCAGAAAAACCCCTTGAAGCAAGGCTGATATTTTTGCAGCGTACGTATGAAAACTGCTGATCTTTCCATATCGGAATAATGAAAAAACTAATTGGATCACAAATAGTGATATTATCAAAATAAATAGAAACGAATGCTCTGTTACAAATTCATATCTCAATTTTATCAATCCGATAATTGCTGCAAGTATTGTCAGGTCGTCACCTAT
>JBILYL010000362.1:0-2885 GCA_044377775.1 Bacteroidia bacterium | reverse complement strand
CTATTGAGTCCAGTTTCGCTCCTATCACTGTGTTGGCATTGTATCTTCTTGCCAAAAATCCGTCTGCTATATCTGTAAAGAAACTGACCAGTAAAAGCCATTTATACAAATTGTAATGATCCGTAAACAATAAGATCAAAATCACAGGAGCTGCTACAATTCTGTATAGCGTGATCAGATTAACAGTTAATGTTATGCTGTCTGATTTCGTAAAGAGATCATACAGTGTTTCTATCCTTACTTCTTTTTTCATAAGGCATAAAGTAAAAATAATTTGAGACGAAAGAATATGAGTATTGTCAAAAGCGGTATTGATAATAACCACTCATAGTTTGCTTTCTTATAATTAGTTTTTTTTTTAATTCGTGCATTTAATTGATGAATTTAATATGAGTAAAAAAAGTGCAGGCATTCTGTTGTTCCGGTTTGTAAACAAAATCCCTGAAGTGTTGCTTGTTCATCCTGGAGGTCCATTCTGGAAAAACAAGGACATAGCCGCTTGGTCTGTCCCTAAAGGTGAATTTGAAAATGAAATACCTCTGGAAGCTGCAAAAAGGGAATTTGTTGAAGAGGTTGGAGTCGCTGTTTCCGGTAAGTTTATTGAATTGCAACCTTCAAAACTAAAAAGTGGAAAAACAATTTATGTTTGGGCCGTGGAAGGTAATGTTGATGTCTCTCAATGTAAAAGTAATTGTTTTACGATTGAATATCCTCCAAAATCAGGTGAAAGGAAGTCCTTTCCGGAAGTTGATAAAACGGCATGGTTTCCTTTGGCGATGGCTAAAATTAAAATTAATCACGCTCAATTAAATTTTATTTCACAACTTGAACAGTTGATCGTCTGAATATTAGCTAGCTCACAAATGATCCTGTTTTTTTTAAAATCAATATTTATTCAATGTGATTTATATCTTGTACTAAAGTGATGGAGATCAATGTAATAAGAATTGTTTGGTTATACTTTTGTTTCAGTCTTGATACAGAATTTATTCTGGTCAAGGGTCGACTAAAGTAGATAATAATAGCCTTAGGGCTATGGAGACTATTTTTTCGGAAGGCAGGGTAAAACCTGCCTTTTTTGATTTAATCAATTTTTTAATTTAATAATTTATCAATGCGTGAAAAAAAATGTTTTTTTTTGTATGTTCTAAGTTTAGGCTTAACTGCCTGCAACGCTCAGAACAATAAGGATAGCGCTTCACTGGTTATCAGAGAGAATAGTACATTTGAAGAAAAGCAAAGAAAAGATCTTCTTGTAAAAAATCCTGATCCTGTTATTTCTTACTCATCTGTTTTGAATTTCAGGCTTGCTGCACAAAAAGTGACTCCATGTGTGGTTCACATCCGTTCAACCTATTCCTTTGAATCCAGGTACGATTATCTCGGTGAAATAAACGATGATTTCTGGTACAAATTTTTTTCCGATGTAAACTTAAAGAAACCTCAATCGGATGCTTCAGGAGTTATTGTTAGTAGTGATGGATATATTGTCACGAATGATCATGTGATTGAGCATGCAGAGGAAATTGAGGTTATTTTGGATAATCAGAAGTCTTACATGGCAAAAGTAGTAGGGATCGATCCTGAGACTGATCTTGCTTTGTTGAAGATCGATGAAACGAATTTGTCATTTGTTGAGTTAGGAAATTCAGATGAGGTAGAAGTAGGGGATTGGGTATTGGCTGTTGGCAATCCTTTCAATCTTACATCCACTGTTACAGCAGGTATCGTTAGTGCTAAAGCAAGAAATATTGATATCCTGAAAAGGAGAAATTCAGTAGAATCATTTATTCAGACGGACGCGGCAATTAATCCTGGAAACAGCGGAAGTGCCTTGGTTGATGTTAATGGTAAACTCATTGGTATTAATTCTGCTATTGCAACTCCTACCGGAGCGTATGCAGGTTATTCTTTTGCTACTCCTGTTAATATTGTAAAAAAGATCATCAATGATCTACTGAAAAGCGGAAAAGTGCAGCGAGCTTATTTAGGTGCAGTTCTTAAGAATATGTCTGCGAGTCAGGCTAAATTATTAAATGCGGACATAGCAAATGGTGTATATATCGATAGTGTTTTTGAAGGAAGTGCTGCCATGGAGGCGAATGTGAAATTGAAGGATATTATAACGGCTATAGATGAACATACTATAAAAACAACAGCTGAATTTCAGGAAATAATGGAGCGACACCGTCCTGGTGAACTTGTTACCCTGACGATCATCAGAAATGGAGTCCAAAAACGAATTCCTGTCACTTTAAAAGAAGCGGAGGGTGATCTTCCTGAAATTACAGTTAAAAAAGAAGAGGTTTTTACTAAACTAGGAATAAAAATAACCGAATTGACTGAAAGAGAAAAGAAACGTCTGAAAATTACAAGTGGAGTGAAGGTGGCTGAAGTATCGAAAGGAATTGTTTATCGCTATACAAATATAAAGAAAGGTTTTGTGATCACAGAGGTGAATGGTAAGCCTATTAATACGGAAGCAGACTTCGTTAAAGCAGCTGAAACTACCGAAAATATAATTATGCTGGAAGGCGTTTACCCTCATTTTGGTGGTGTTTTTTATTATGCATTCAGCATCAAATAATATGATTTTTACCTCTACATTACAAAACAAAGAAAGCGGCATTTGCCGCTTTCTTTGTTTTGATGAATGTTTTTTACTTCATTATTCATTTGCAGGAAAAATGTAGTTCAATCCAAACGTTAATCCTGTTGTCAGATTATTTGTAATTGCTCTGTTGTTTTTTGTGCTGCTGCCATTACCACTATTACCATTTGTATTTGGTATGTTTATATTTAAATTATAATCTTTCTCTTCTGCATCTGTAAATCCGTAATCAATGCGAACAGATGCATCAATACTTAGGTTTTCAGTCAACTTA
>JBILYL010000288.1:0-3741 GCA_044377775.1 Bacteroidia bacterium | reverse complement strand
CTCTATGCTATTTCCATTTATTTTCGGATTTTATATCCGGAAGGCTTTTATTATAATGTTTTATATTTCACTTTTATTCCCTTCGCTTTCGCATTATCTATTCCCTTTTTCTATTGTATTAAGAAGGGAACTAATTTTCTTTTTACACTTTTTACTTTTTTGAGCTTAATAACTTTTGCGTTTTATTTATTTCATCTCTCACCGATCATGGAAGTGTTTTTAATGTTTACAAAAGATAAAACATTTCCTTTTACTCTATTTGCATACGTTTTATACTTATTGGTTTTGTTTTCTGTTGCTATCGTTTGGTATAGAAATGTTGAGAAACCTATTACCGATTTGAGGGATCGTTAATAGATTTTTTGAAACAATATGTTTGGGTTTGATAGAACGACTTTAATATTAGGTAGTTTTTTAATTTCTTTAGTGGCTTCCACACTGCCCAGATTTAATCTTGTATCCGTGTCGTCCATTAAAATCATTGTACTCTTAATTGATATATTTAAACAATTCTTCATATCATTGAAAGCTGTATCTTTAGAGTGTTCTCCATCAATATAACAAAAGCCAATATTCAAATTAAGAAGCTCTGGGAAAAGATTGTTTTTAAATTTCTCAAAAAAATCATTACTGGTTATTTTATACAGTAAAGGAACGTTTTCTGAACAAAAGAAATTCGTGTTTTTAACAAATGAAGCATGAATAAAATGTAGATAATTTAATCTATTTATATGTGTTTGTTGTCCAACAGAATTAAGATACTCATCATCTGTGTTTTTTTGCAAATCAAACCAACCTTCATAAACATATGGGTCGATGCATATTATTTTACCTTTTTTGTTATGCTTTTTCATTAGGTAGTTCATAATGATAGCACTTTGTCCTGCAAATGAACCAATTTCTAAAATATCTGCGTTTTCAGGCATTGCGGAAATACCTTTGTCCATAAGGTATATATTATTTTTTTTGGTCATTCCTGCAACTGAGCAGAGTATGCGGTCTATAAACTCATCTTTAGGTAATTGCCTGTATTCTTTCGTTAAAAATCTTTGGATCATTTCTTAAGAATTTAAGTGCATTATCAATTTGGCAATTTTCCCTTTAGAGAAGTATTTAATTTTGTCAATAGGATTTTTTGTTTTATGAAAGTGAACACTATTATACACCCAACGAACGGCATATTCATAAAACTTCCTTGAATGTTGTCTTTTAAAATCAATATCTCTGTCGGTGCTTTCTGACCAATTGTAATTGGTTGTGATTCTATCTTTTATTTCATCATATAATTTAGTGCCAGCAATTGGATAAGCAATAGTTACTGTATATTCATCTGGATTAGACACCTTTAAATGAGTAATTGTTTTTTTTATGTCATCAATTGTTTCTCCCGGATATCCCAGCATTATAAATGTTCCTGCCTTTATTCCTTTTTTTTGTGAGAGGTGTATCATCTCTCTGACTTTATCAACACTTACTCTCCGATCCATTGCATCTATAATTTTTTGAGAACCGCTTTCTGCACCAATCCATACTTTAAAACAGCCACTCTTTTTTAACAAATCAATTATTTCTTCATTCATTCTGTCCGCACGAGTGATAATTTCGTATTTAAATTTGAAATTTCTATTTTCAATTTCATTAGCAAATTCTGTGAGCCATTTGTGATTGATTGTAAAAACATCGTCCACAAACCATATCCTATCCGGATTGTATTCCTTGTAGATCGATTCTAATTCATCGATAACCAATGAAGCCTTTTTTCTTCTATATGTACCACCATATACGGCTCTGCTACACCACTTGCATGTGTATGGACAGCCTCTCATGGTGCTCACTGAAATAGTGCTATATCCATGTCTGCTTTTCCAAGCATTCAGGTATAGGTTCAGGTCTATTTTTTTTCTGTTTGGGGGTTTTAATAAATTAATGTCTTTTAATAATGTTCTTTCTTCATTTATTTTTACTTTTCCATCAATTAACACAGCTGTGCCTGAGATTCCATCTGGAATGTTTTTTGATTTTGATAGATGTTGAATTGTTTCAAAAAAGGTTTCTTCTCCTTCGCCTATAACTAATACATCTGCTCCATGTGTAAGGAAGTTTTCGACATGGTTTCTTACTTCAGGTCCTCCTAAAATGATTTTTGTATGTTGAAGGGTTGGGCTAGATTTTATCTCCTTTATGATTTTTAATACATTCAACTTAGTCATTAAGTTGGTGTATATGCCGATGACATCAGGGGAAAAACGAATTGTTTTGTTTATGAATGTAGTATAGTCAGTAAATGTGTTATCATAAACTTCGTGCTCTATTCCTTTTTGCTCTAAATAGGAGGAGATACTTAAAATGCCAAGTGGCACATATGGCTTCATGATAAATTGCTCACGAACGTCTTCATTTAAAAAATATGCATGTGTTAAAATTATTTTCATCTAATTATTTTTTCTTGAAAACGATGTAAAAGTGATCTGCTTTGTTTGCTAATTTTGTACTGTTTAAAAATAAATAATCTAGAACAGATAAAATTTTAAATATCCATTTGTTTTTCACCATTTTTGATTCCATATAGGATGGTGGAACAAATAACCCGACAGGTTTTAGATGAACCAATTTAAAAAATGGATTAAAAATATCCTCTAACTCCTTTGGTGAATAGTAATATGTTGTAAAACTGTTATTATCAATTGTAGCAATTGCAGTTTTTTGGTTTCTTCGTATTTCTTTTCCTTTTAATTTGAAATAATATTTTTCCCATACACATTCGCTGCTAATAAAAACAAGTGCTAGAAGCCCGTTTTGATTAAGTTTTTTATATGCACCCTCTGAAAATGAAATTAATTGGTTTTTATCAATACAGTTTAGTCCACCAAAGTTTGAAAAAACCAGATCAAAGCTTCCTTCTAGTTCATCAATTGAGGTTGCATCACATACCCTAAAGTCAATTTTATCGTTTTTGCCCAATGCAACTTGAATCATTTGCGGTGAGATGTCTGTTGCAATAATTTTCTTTCCTTGATTATTGAAAATGGTAGCATCTTCCCCTGTTCCACAATTTACTTCTAAGATTGAGGTTACGTTTTTCAGAATTGATTGCAAATGCGTATGAACAATGTTTCGTTGTGCTTTCCCAATTAGAGAACTGGTAAAGTGACGATCATATTCTTTTGCATAGTTTTTAAAGGCCTGCTGCTGCATCTGATTCTATCAACTTTAATTTTCGTTTCTCTTTTATTGCGCCAATATAGTAGTAAGGATATGCGATGATCCGTTTCAAATTAGTTTCTTTATAATTGCATTTAAAAAGTTTGCTAAGCATATCTAGAGATTGATGCTTTCGGTAAGACTTGTGTATTAGCCGATGTAATTGTTTGTAAAATTCTGGTTTATAGGTGTTGTGAAACATCAATGCCAACTCATCGCTGTCGGTCCAGTTTGTTTTTGTTTTTAATTCCAGTTTTACCGATTCATAAAATCGGGTCCCAGGCAAAGGGTAGGAAACAGAAATACCAATATCGTAGGGTAATAATTTATTTACCATGTTAATGGTTAATTTAATGTCTTCAATAGTTTCTGTTGGATATCCCAATTGCAAAAAGAATGCTGGTTTGATTGAATGCTTTTTCAATAATCGAGTTGCCTCAAAAATTTGTTCTACACGAATGCCTTTGTCCATGGCGTCTAGAATTTTTTGGGATCCACTTTCGGCACCCATCCAAACTATTTCACAGCCGGATTGCGCAA
>JBILYL010000151.1:0-6395 GCA_044377775.1 Bacteroidia bacterium | reverse complement strand
CTGATCTTCAACAAACATGCGGTGTCCAATATAATTTAGTTTTATTTCAACAACTTTATTTTTTGTTGTATCATTTTTTTCCATTTTCAGTATTACATCACAGTCCTCTATTCTGTTATTCATCCTGTAAAGCTTATCCATCTTTTTTTCAATATAATCGAGTAATTTTTTATCAGCATCAAAATGAAGTGATTGTATTTTTGTTTTCATACAGCTATTTTTTTGAATTAATTAAATTTCAATTATTTTAATGTGGTCTTGTATTGTATCTTAATCGCAAAGCAATACCACTAAAATCCATCAGATAGCCATTATCAACAAAAATAACCTTACCGCCTTTACTGATAACCTTACGGATACTCTTTTCAACAGAGTCACTCACTGTTTTATACTCTTTCTCATCCAAGGGTTTTTTAAGCTTCAGATCCGAATCATTATTCCCGATATAAACCGGACATTCAAAATCTTTTTCAACAATAAGTTCAAGCCCTTTACCTTCTTTTGCGGCTTCCCAAACCTCTTTGATACCAATAGAAATCAACTCTTTACCTAAAAGTTCGTGAAGGTTTGACAAGAGTGTTTCATGTTGATTCTTGAGATAATTCTGAACCTGATTCCAAGCTAAATTAGCCAATTGACCGTCTCCGTTAAAGCCATAATTACCAACTACCGTTGCAATGATCTGATGTTTATGAGCACTTACACTTAAATAATCAGCAATCTCTTTTTTTCCACCCGCAACTACAATTGGCAGGTTACGATCAATATATTTATCAAGTAATTCATCGGCAGATCTCAAAAAATCAACCAAACGAATTTCCTGAAGAATTGATTTATCTTTTTCAAAGGCTTTCAACGTATTGCCGAATGAATTACCTCTGCTTGGAGTAGCGTATTCATATTCTTCCTCATAAACCATTGGAAAATCACCACTTTTTATCTCTATAAGTTCATCCCCCTTTCCATTGAATATTTTCAGATATTTTTTACTGATAGAAAAAACAGCATAATCAATAATAGAATTGGAGTAATACAAAAGATCCCTGCTATCAAAAATGGCATCCACTTTAACTTTTTCAGCAACCTCAAAAGGAAATACAATTAATTTACTCAAAGAGGGAGAAACAAAAATCCCAATACCATCCTTAGTATGAAGAAAGTCAATTTTATTAACCATTTCATCCAATTTTTCCATAACGGAATCGAGACCTGAAATGTCTTTACTGTAGCTTTTAAATAAAAGTTCTTTCGCATTAAGAACAGCCTTCTCAACTGCAACACGATCTTTAATCCGGTCAGGAGAAAGCCGGTGAGTAGGAACAATTATACTAACGCAGGGTATTTCAGAGTGGTTTAATAATTCATCAATATCATGTTTTGTCATAGGATACATTTTATATCATGTTAACTAATTATTATCATTCAAAGGTTCAGCACGAGGAGGAGATTCGTACTCCTTAACAATAGGTGTACAATACCGACCATAACTCAAGTCGAATAACATCCATAAGAGATATCCAATCACTAAGAGTAAAAAAAGTATCACTATATTTTTTGAACGATTGTTCATTTGAATGAATGGACCGGTAAAAAGTATATCCGTAACTCTACTGGTTATGAACTACTAAAATTTAAATACAGTTTTGATATTTTTCAATTTAGCAGGTGACGGAGATTTCTCTTTAGGAAGAGTATTTAAACTATATCTATCGGTTACCGCATGAATAGTTTTCATTAAATTCTCTTTTTTGGAATTCAGTTTTCCCAGATCAGAATTACCATTACTGGCAGCTTCATTTAACAAACGATGAAGCGAAACGATTCCCTTTAATTTCCCTTCTTTATCAACGACAGGCAAACGACCAATCTTATTTATACGCATCTGCTGTAATGCCTTTGCTAGATCATCCGTTTCTTTCACGGTGTGAACAGAAGAAGACATGATCTTTTTTACGTTTAAATTCGATGGAGATTCAACTTTTTCTTCAGCCAAAGAAAGACAGATGTCCCTATCTGTTACCATACCCAATACTCTATTTTCTTTATCTACAACAGGTAATGCTCCACAATTTCCTTCACGCATTACCTTTGCTGCATTATGCAATTTTGTTTTTGGAGTACAACACTTCAACTCTTTTGCAACCATTACATCTTTTATTTTCATTTTAGTGATTTTTAGATTAAACAATAATAATATCTATGACAAAAGAATGAAGTATGCATTAATTTTAAAATGGAACAAGTCACATTTTTTTTTGATATTCATCACAACACACTGTTAAATGGCAAATTCTTTGTGTTTGTTTTTTTTATTTCTGAACAATTTTAATACACTCCATGATTTGGAATTAAGGATATCTTCTTTTTTACACCAAGCGCGTCTTGCAATAAAGACACCGAGTTTCATAAAATCGAAATTTGAAAATGAATGACTATCTGTACTTATCACAAGAGGTATTTTTTTTTCTCTTGCGGAAAATGTATATTCATCATTTAAATCCATCCGCTGAGGAGAAGCATTAATTTCCAAGGCTGTTCCTGTTGAAGCAGCTATTTCAAAAACACGTTCCATTTCCAATTTATAAGGCTCTCTCGTTCCGATCAACCTTCCTGTTGGGTGGCCAATTACGTTAACATATTTATTTTCGCATGCTGCGACTATACGATCGGTATTATCCATACTAAAATTACTATGAATGGCTGCAGTAACCCAGTCCAACTGAGAAAGTATTTCATCGGAAAGGTCAAGAGAACCATCCGGAAGAATGTCAACCTCTATTCCTTTTTTGATAAAATCTTTACCAATTTTTTTATTTACAAGCTCAATTTCTTTCAGTTGTTTTGATACTTGTTTTTCATCCATTCCATTTGCGACACGTGATGATTTGGAATGATCTGTTAGGACAATGTATTCATAATTGAAATGTTTCAAAACATAGGTAACAATTTCATCAATAGAATTTGTACCATCGCTCCAAACACTATGCATCTGAAGATCCCCTTTTATATCCTCAAAAGAAACAAGTTTTGGTATCATTTTTAATTTTGATAATTCAATTTCCCCTTTATCTTCTCTGATTTCAGGGGGAATGAACTGTAATCCAAGTTTTTTATAAATATCTTCTTCATTTAATCCAGCCAACTTTTTGTCGTTCTCAAGGTTAAAAATGCCATATTCTGAAATCTTGTATCCTTTCGCTCTGGCAATGGTCCGCAGATGGATATTATGATCCTTTGAGCCGGTAAAATACTGTAATGCTGAACCCCACTCCTCTTTGTTTATCAAACGTAAATCAACCTGCCGTAGAGAATCCATTAATAAAACACTTACTTTTGTATCCCCCTTTACTAGTATCTGTTTCACAAAATCAGCCGCAACAAAATGATCTGCGATCTTTTTTCTGTACTTTTCTTCACAGGCAATAAGCACATCAATATCACCGATTGTCTCTTTCCTTCTTCTAAGACTACCAGCCAACTCCGCATTTAAAACCTCCGGCAATTTCTTTAACCACGAAACAATAGTTTCCCCTGCAGCCAAACCATCCCACAGAAGCATTCGTTCTTCAATAACCTTATGAAGTTTTATCCCGCGCTTCATGTTTTCTACTTTTTTTTGCCCGAATCTTTTCAATCCTGCAATTCGTCCATCTTCAATAGCCTTAATAAGTTCCGACTTAGTAGAAATTTTTAACTCATCATGAATCTGTTTTAAAGATTGAGGACCAAAACCTTTAATTTTCATCATATCCATTATTTCAAATGGAACCATTTTTTTTAACTCTTCATGTTTTTTAATTTTTCCTGTTCTGATAAACTCATTCGTTTTCTCAGCAATACTTTGACCAATTCCAGGCAAATCGTCCAACGATTTGTTTTTCCAGTAAATTGCAATATCTTCAGGAAGAGAAGCAATTGTTTTGGACGCTTTCATATACGCCAACGAGCGAAAGCGATCATTCCCACCAAGATATTTATAGAAGGACGCCATTTCATTAAAAATACGGGCAAGCTTGATATTCTTTTCCTGATTCATTTTCAACTATTTTTAACATAATTTATTTTAAAAAACATTTATAAAATAATAAAGGCGTCCTGCAAAAAAATGCAGGGCGCCTTTATTATAAAATATTTAATTTATTATTTAATAATTCTCATCTTTTTAGTGATCAATTTTCCGTCAACATAAATTTTAACGAAATAAACACCTTGCTCTAATCCAGTAGTAATAATTTCTACTTTAGAATTTTTAGGCTCACCAGAGAATGCGATCTGACCAAGTACATCGTATACTTCTACTTTGTCAATATTGAATCCGTTCACTTCAATTACTACAAAATCATTTGCAGGATTAGGGTAAACAGATACTTGTTCGCTGATCGCTTCAATTGAAGAAACACCTGCCGTACTTGTTACAACAAAAGTTGAAGAAGCAGCGCAACCATTTGCATCTGTAACAACTACAGAGTAAACTCCAGGATTTAATCCTGTAATATCTTCAGTTGTTGCACCTGTAGACCACAAGAAAGTATAACCACTTGCACCACCAGTAACCGCAAGATCAACTGATCCATTGTTTGTTCCTGTTGAATTGATTACCGTACCATTTACAATTACAGGAGTAGCAGGTTCTGTAACAATGTAAGATGTAGTAACAGAACAACCATTTGCATCAGTAACTGTAATAGTATATGTTCCTGCAACAAGGTTAAAATTGTCCTCTGTTAAGGTTCCATTTGACCAATTAAAATAATAGTGAGGGTTACCACCACTGATACTTAAATCAATCACTCCATCATTTCCACCGGAACAAGTAACTTCAGAAACATTTCCACCAATAGCCAATACAGCAGGCTCTTGAACAGTAGCAACGATCATATGAATACAACCTGTAGCATCTTTAACAAAAACATTATAAGTACCACCCGGTAATCCGGTAAATACGTTTGAAGTTTGGTAGGTTACACCATTTAAACTGTATTGTAAAACACCTGTTCCGCCCCATGCGTAAACATTTAACGCACCATTGGTGTTTCCATGACAAGTTACATTCAATGCACTGTAATAAGCTAATATTCCTAAAGGTTGAGAAATACTAACCGAAGTACTTGACAAACATCCACCTGCATCTTTTACAGTAATTGTATAAGTTCCAGCGAATAAATTTGTAAAAGTATTGCTCGATTGATAAGTGATTCCACCATTGATGCTATATGCTAACGTTCCTGAACCACCACCAACTAATAAAGTGATAGAACCTGTATTACTTCCATTACAAGTTGCATTAACAACTGAAGAAGTCAAAACAAAAGCACTAGGTTCAGTGATTGTAACTGTAACGTTACCAATACATCCAACAGCATCTTTTACTGTTGTGTTGTAAACACCAGCAGGTAATCCTGTAAATAATGGTGAAGATTGATAAGCTGTACCGTTTATAGAATAACTAAGAGTACCTGTTCCACCTGTAACTGTACCTACAGTAATTGTTCCATCATTACCACCATGACAATTTACATTTGTATGTGAAGAAGACATGATCGCTGGACCGTTTGAATCAAAAATGGTAACATTTTTTGAAGCCATACAACCAGTAGCATCTTTTGCTGTAATAACATATGTTCCAGCAGCTAATCCAGAGAAAGAACCTAAACCATAAGCCCCACCATTTAAACTATATGTATATCCGGATCCTGAACCACCTGTCGCAACAGTTAAAATTCCACCGTTCGCATTACCACAAGTTGAGTTTGTAGCTGTAGCCGTAGGAACAATAATTGTAGGTTCATAAATAGTTGCGTTTGTTGTAAACACACAACCATTCTCATCATTAACCACAATCGGATAAGTTCCGGCAGCTAAATTTCCAAAAGTACCTAAACTTTGGTATTCTTCATCATCACCAATTCCATAAGTATAAGGGGATGTTCCACCACTACCCGTAACAGAAATTATTCCATCCTGATAACCGTTACAAGCAGCGTTTGTTGCTACGATAGTAGCAGTTAAAGCAGTAGGCTGAGTAACAGTTACTAATGTAGTTGCAACACATCCTGTTACATCACGTGCATAAACCGTATAAGTACCAGCTGATAATCCAAGGAAATCAGTACCTGATTGATAACTGATCGCATTAAGGCTATAAACAATTGAACCTGTACCACCTGAAGTATTCGTGATATTGATCTGACCATCACTGCTTCCGAAACAAGTTAATTGTGAAGTAGAAGCTGCTAACGACAATTGCTGTGGTTGACTGATCGTAAAGATTTTGATATCACTACAACCTGCAGCATCTTTAACAATAGTAGTATAAACACCTGCATTAACACCTGTGAAAATACCACTAGTCTGAAATGTTGTTCCACCGTTAATACTATACTGTATAGTTCCGG